>JAFQPT010000256.1 GCA_017411665.1 Oscillospiraceae bacterium
GAGCGCAAGACGAATGCAATGAGTTTTCGGAGCTCGACGACGAAACCAAGCAAACAATCCTTGAGAACGATGCAGCACTGAAAGCGCGTGGGGAGCCCGGAGCATGAAAGACTTGCATACGCCGGACGCTTACCGGCTCAAGGGAGACGAGCTCGCATACTGCGGCGCGAACGGAGACGGCGAGACGGAGGAATGCGTGATTAGGAGACTGATATGACGAACAGCATTGCATACCAAACCAGAGACGCAAACGGAAACGATATCGCCAAAATGGTCGAGATAAAAAAACATCCGTCAATATTGGTTGACGAACAGACGTGTCCGACCTGCGGACAGCCCATGACAAAGGGCATACCCACAAAGAAGATCGTGTCTGCAAATTTCACGGATTGGGCATATGTGGGAGAGTATGTTTGCGAGCGATGCGCTGATTTATTCTCGTTGTACTTTTACAACTACATTGTTGATCCGAGCGGGATAAGGCTGCTTAACGTTTTACTAAGGAGGAAATATGAAGTTAACAGTAAACGACTTTTTCTGCGGAGCGGGAGGAGTTGGCTTAGGATTTATGGGAGCGGGCTACGAGGTGATATGGGCTTGCGATTTTGACAAATACGCTGTTGCCACTTATAAAAAAAATGTCGGCAACCACGTTATTCAAGCAGACATCAAGAAACTGTCAAGTGCAGATATCCCACGTGCCGATGTTTGGGCGTGCGGATTTCCTTGTCAGGATCTTTCGGTGGCCGGCAAACAAAAAGGATTTAGATTTGCATGCAAGGACTGTGGGGAAGAATGGAGCTACGACAGTGAGGAACACAGGGACGGCGTTAAATGCCCGAAATGCAGCGGCAAGAATTATCGGGCGGCTTCACGAAGCGGTATGTTCTTTGAAATGATGAGGCTGATTGACGAGATGGCGGAGGTAAGGCCGGAGCAGTTACCGAGAGCGTTATTTATCGAAAATGTAAAGGGCTTGAAACCGTACATACCAGTTCTTGAGGCGGCATTACAGAAAAGGGGCTACACGGCACACGTCCAGCTCTACAACTCGAAGTACTGGGGAGTTCCGCAGAACAGGGAACGCTATTTCATCATCGGACTGCAGGAATGCGTAAAGGGCTTTTTATTCCCGGAGGAGCAGCACGATAACGTCCCCAGGTTGTCGAGCGTTCTCGATAAGCACGTACCCGAGAAGTATTACATAGACGACGTTAAAGCGCGGACGATTATCAAGCAGGCGTTGGAAAAGCTGCAAACCCTCGGCAAAGTTCATGCGACGCTCACCCCGGACAGAGAGAAAAAGAGACAGAACGGGCCACGAGCGAAAGAGGACGAGCTGGAAATGTTTACACTTACGGCGCAGGATATTCACGGTATTATTGTTTGCGAGGAGGAACTGGCCGACACGGTACAGAGTATTTGCGAAGAAACAGGATTGCTAAACCCGGACGGCTGTGGAAAGACCCTCCGTGCCGGCGGAAGGGGGTCATTGACCAAGAAGCACAATTATCAGCACGTTTTGGTTATGCAGTCAGAGACGGAATTGCGCAAAAACAGCGGAATGGAAATGGGACATTTTTTGGAATAAGCCCTACACTGCTTGCGAGCGACCACAAAGGACCACATCTTGTAATTGAGAAAAAGGAGGAGGAGAATGAGCGATTTGCAAATGATAGGTCACTTAGACATAAAGGAACACGACGCAATTAAAAGGGTATACAGCCCAGAGGGAATTGCGCCGACCCTTACGACTTGCGGGGGGTACAGAGAAGTGAAGATATTAGACCTTAGTAAATTCAGAGTTAGAAAGCTAACCCCAACAGAATACGGCCGGCTTCAAGCGTTCCCTATGCAGGATTGGGAGCAGGTTGTTTCCGACAGTCAGGCGTACAAGCAGTTCGGCAACGCCGTCACGGTGTCGGTGGTGACTGCAATCGCGCAAAAGCTTGGCGAGTGCCTCAACGCAACCGCCATCAATCTACGTAGGGATTTAGGAGGGATGGACGATGCCCAGTGAAATCAAACTGTGCGCGGAATGTGGAAACCCGTTTAAGGCGCAATTTTACGAAAGCTACTGCTCGAAGTGCAACAAAAAGTTTGAGCGCGAGGAGTTCTTGGAGGAGGCGGCAGTGGGAAAAGAGGTCTACTGCGGAGACAACCCTGTTTGCCCTTGGTGCGGAGAGGAATATGAGGCGGACTTTGAAGACCCGGACTACTACCGCGAAGGAGAGCACGCCATGACGTGCCCGGAGTGCGGAAAAGAATACTGCCTGAGCATCACGGTCAGTTACAGTTACGACGCATGCCGCGAGCTCCCGAAATGGATGGCGGAAGACCGGCGCAGGACGGAGGAAGTAAGCTAATGGAGATAAAACCTATCACATTTCGTACAGTTTGTGACTTCGTGGCTCGTAATCATCGTCACCATAAACCCACTGTTGGGTGTAAATTCTGTGTGGGATTGTATGAAGGTGAAAAGCTAATAGGTTGTGCGATTTGTGGTAGACCTATTAGCAGACACCTTGATGATGGACTGACCTGTGAGATCAACAGGCTATGTACCGATGGTACACGAAATGCCTGTTCAATGCTCTACGGTGCGTGTTGCCGCATAGCAAAGGAAATGGGCTACAAGCTCATTATCACTTACATTCTCGAATCAGAGAATGGAGCAAGTCTCAAGGCAAGTAATTTCGTATGTGACGGTGAAGCCGGGGGTAAACACTGGACAGGTGTAAGAAACAGGGGTCAAGATATTCCAAACGAAATGAAAACTCGTTGGCATAGCGATTTATAGGAGGTAAACGATGAAAGTCACTAAATGCACTGGCGAAGGACAAGGCTCTTGCAAAAGATGTTCCAACAAAGGTAAATGGAACGCTTGACAGCCCCGAAAAGGGGCGTTATAATATAAGTGCAAGATGAAACAAGCCTCGAAGCGTGGCAAGATGATAAAACAGGGAGCGGCAGTAAAAGCCGGTAAGTATTCCAGGCAGGCGGTAATGGCGGGAAGAACGACAACCGCAGCCACAAAAAATTTTATCAATCAATGTCCCAAAACGGGACATGCTAATTAAACGGAGGACAAATACACATGACAGTAAAAGGATTGAATAGATTCCACGAACTAAAGTGCGAAATAACGAAGGACAAGGCGCACTTAGAAAAGCTTAAAAAGAAAGCTACCCCGAGGGGGCGTCAAAAGGAGAGCCTTGCCAAACAGCAAGCGGCCGAGATCGCCGATCTCGAAGCCGTAATATCTCTGAGAGATGAGCAGTGCCGGCATGAGCTGGAAGAGCTCAACAAGTATATTGAAAGCTTACCAGATCGCTTGACCCAACAGATATGCTGCCTGCGTTTTATAGAACACCTGAATTGGACGCAAGTTGCACAACGTGTGGGCGGCGGCAATAAGGGCGATAGCCTACGACAGATGTTGTATAAACACCTCAAGCGGGATGAAAAAAGGAGAGAAGGAGACCAAATATGTTTGAAAAAGTAAATCCGGCACACCCCGATAAGATTGCCGACCGCATTGCCGGGGCGATCGTTGACCTAGCATATAAATCCGAAAAGAACCCTCGCATTGCAGTGGAGGTTCTCATCGGTCACGGAACCTGCCACATCATTGCGGAGACTTCCGTGCAGCTTTCCATTGATGATGTGACTGCTGCTGTTCATCGCATCGCAGGCTTCCTCAATGTCGATTATTCTGAAGTCCCCCAGGATGTCCACCTCTCCAGAAATCAGAGCGGTGCTATTCGCTGTGGTGACAACGGCATCTTCAAGGGTATGCCTGTGACTGCCGAACAGCAGAAACTGGTGGATATTGCCGCTGATATTTACAACGCCTATCCCTTTGATGGCAAGTACATCATCGACAACGGCAGGGTTATCATCTGTCAGAGCAATGCCGAAACTGAAGAACTCCGCAGACAGTATGCTACTGCCGAAATCAATCCGCTCGGTGACTGGACGGGCGGCACGGATGTTGATTCTGGCGCGACCAACCGCAAACTCGGAAGCGACATGGCCGATTCCGTCACGGGCGGCGGCTTGCACGGCAAGGATCTGTCCAAGGCTGATGTCAGCGTGAGCATCTATGTATGGCTCGAAGCCCAGAGAACCGGCAAGCCCGTGGAACTGTGCTGCGCCATCGGTGATGATACGGTCGGTGGCATCCCTTACGAAAAAATCGTAGAAACGGCAAGAGAATACATACGCTCCGTTGGCGGCTTCGAGGCTTTTGCCGAGTGGGGTCTGGTATGGTGCTACGATGCTGAGCATACGAGAGGAGATGGAGATGAGTCGGAAAAATAACTTGCTACAGCTTGGTGAGTTTTGCACCACTCACCGCTGCAAGACATGTCCTATAAGGACACTGGCAAACGAACACCATCACGGATGCCCAGAGTGTTTTCGGGTCCCCGAAGTCGCCGAAAAGGCGAGCGAAATAATCCAACACGAAAAGACTCGGAACAATGTCAAACTGACACCCATAGATGATAGGTTTGGCGAAATGATGAACTGGGCGATAAGATATGCGCTAGGCAGACACACCTATGCAGCCAGTGATACAGTTGGGTACATGTTCAGCCTCATTCCATACGTTGATAGCAAAACGCTTTGGGTGGCAGAAAATGACATTGAAAGAAACTTAAGCCTTGTTTGCGAGAAAGAAGCGGAGCAGTGGAAAAATCTGCTCAATGCGATAAGAGCAGAGATAGACATACGCACCAAAGGAGACATACAAAATGAGCAAAAACGGAGTTAAAGGATTTAAGGTATTCAACTCTGATTGGAAGTGTAGAGGATTTAAATATGAAGTAGGCGGCGTGTATGAAGACGATAGCAAGCCTGAGATTTGTAAGCGCGGGTTCCATTTTTGCGAAAAGGCGGTTGATTGCTTCAATTACTATTCATTCGACCCCAACAACAAGGTTGCGGAAGTGATTGCTTTGGGAGAGATTGATTCTGACGGCACAAAGTCATGCACCAACAAAATAGAAATTATCCGTGAAATTCCGTGGCGGGAACTCCTTGAAATTGTGAATGTCGGGAAAAATTGTACCGGATTCCGCAACAGCGGCGACCGCAACAGCGGCAATTGGAACAGTGGCGATTGGAACAGCGGCAATCGGAACAGCGGCAATCAGAACAGCGGCGATTGGAACAGCGGCAATCGGAACAGCGGCAATCGGAACAGCGGCAATTGGAACAGCGGCAATTGGAACAAAACAAACTTTTCCAACGGATGTTTTAACACTACTGCACCGAAAATTCATCTGTTCAACAGGTCTTCTAAGTGGACTTACCATGATTGGCTGAATTGTGAAGCCCGTTACCTCCTGGATCAGCTTCCGGGTGATGTGCTTGAATATATTTGGCTTGAAGATATGACGGATGAAGAAAAGGCAGCACACCCTGAAGCCGAAATAACAGGCGGATATTTAAGAAAACAAGGGACCTCCGAAGCTGGGGCTATTTGGTGGCGCGGATTGAGCAAGCGAGAAAAGGCGGTAATTAAAGCGATCCCGAATTTTGATGCAGTAATTTTTAAGGATATCACTGGTATAGACGTCGAAGAAGAATAACGGAAGAGAAAACGATGAATTATAAGCATCTGTGTCTAGTTAATCTATTTATCGGCATTATTGCCGCGTTTGGGCTTGGAGTGATGGTGGGGAGTTTGGCAAACACACCCACAACGGCAGAGCCGAGCATCAGCATGCCGGCATCACCAACGCCTGAGCCGACCCCTACCGCAACACTTGAGCCCACTCCCACGGTAACGTTTGTGCCCCGCCCCAGCCCAGTGCCCGACCCAAGACCAAGAGAAATCTGGGTCAGCCTCGGTGAGTTTAAACTGACAGCATACTGTGGCTGCACAAAGTGCTGCGGCAAGTGGGGTATCAATCGACCACTTGATGCGGACGGTAGACCCATGGTTTACACCGCAAATCAGAGTATTGCGGTGGAAGGTCTAACGGTAGCAGCGGATATAAGTCTGCTGCCGTACGGAACGGTGCTGTACATCGATGGTCACAAATATGTCGTGCAAGATTGCGGTAGCGCAATCAAGGGTAAGAAACTGGATATTTACTTTGAGCACCACTCAGACGCATGGGCGTTCGGGGTGAAACACCGTGAAGTGTATATTATCAAACGGATTATCACACAAAGGAGTACAAACGATGAAAGAGCGTAAGCGAAAACTACCATGGGAAAAACCAAAAAACCCCAAAGCCCTGAAAGCGATCGCTTATCTAAAAGGGCTAAACGAACTGTGTAAAGACTTAACAGGTAATTGTGGGGTTTGCCCTCTAGGAGACTGTGCGCTTCTATCGGCACGAGACCCCGACCGAGCAACCGAGATAGTCGCAGCATACCTACAGACGCAGAAGGAGGGAAAGAAGGAATGAATTGCTACGGATGTAAATGGCTTGATGAAGTCAAGAGCCAGCCCGCCGGAAGCGGATACTGCTGCATGGTACAACGCACCAAACCCTACAAGCCCGGCGACAGGGTGAGAAGACAGGATAGCGAACGCTGCGAGTTGTACAACCCCGGCGATTTCGCCACAAGATACACAGTAAAAGAGACGCGGACGGAGGGAAAAGAATGAAAATCCTTGAGTTTTTGATATCAATGACGAATGCAAGCACTTCGACGGAGACTACAAAAAGCGCAGCCGGTGGAGGTCGGAGTGCGATGGCTTCAAAGAGGCCATCAAGAGCAGAGAGGCGCGAGCTCGCGCAGCGAGAGCAAAGTTCAAGGTAATATCAGGAGGAAAAAAGAAATGAACATCGTAGCAATTTCCGGCAGACTGACAGCAGACCCGGAGCTCCGATACACGCCGAACAATGTGCCGGTATGCACATTTATTTTGGCAGTGGACAGACCGACCAAAGACGACATCGCGGATTTCCCCACGGTCGTAGCGTGGAGAGAAACGGCGCAGTTCGTCTCGAAGCATCTGAGCAAGGGACGCAACGTCATTGTCAAGGGCGAAATCCGTACCCGGAATTACGAGGACAAGGACGGGAACAAGCGGAAAGCGACGGAGATTCAGGCAGACCACGTAGAGTTCGCGGACAGCAAGCCCGTCGACATAAAGGAGGACGCAGATGGAAACTACTAAGCTGATTGAGAGGATGCGGGCGACGGCCAAACAGTACGAAACCCCGCCATACGGACGCGAGGTCGACGGCACCGTAGAACTACTGCGAGAGGCAGCGGACAAGCTGGAAACCAGCAAGGCACCGACCGCGACCAGAAGCATCGATAACGTGAAAACGCTGCTGGACGCGCTCTCTAAAGGCGAGTGCAAAGGCATAAAGAGCGGGATCACATATAAAATCGCTCAATTTGCACGAAAAAAAGGACTAATCTGATATGGGTGGGAATTCTTCGAACGTAATACGCGGAGCTCAAAATCGCAATGCGGGAAGGTTGTTCGAGCATCTGATAGAGGCAGCCTGTCGCGATTACAGGCAGGTTGGTCTAGCTGAGATAGACAAGACCCCAGAACCGATGCAACCGACCAAGAGTTTAGGACAAGGGCGATTTGTTGCCCATTACGAGAAGAAAGCGCAGCCTGATTTCAAAGGCACCCTACGCAATGGGCGTTCGGTAGTGTTCGAGGCAAAGCTCACCACGGCGGATAGAATCAAGCAGGATGTGATACTCCCGCAGCAGGCGGAAGCTCTTGAACGGCATCACCAGCTCGGAGCAGAATGCTTCATCCTTGTGTCATTCGATTTTAGAGACTATTACAGAGTCCCATGGACGGCTTGGCGGGATATGAAGACACTATACGGTCATAAACACCTCAGACCGGAGGAAATTCAAGAATACAAAATTACGATGAAGAACGGGCTATTGCGCTTCTTAGAAAGGGTGAGCACATAATGTGATTGGCATATCTGGAGAAGCTGATCTGTGGAGGGGAGAGAACGTATGAGCAAAAACAACAAAACGGTAAATCAAATGATACAGGAAGCGGTCGACGCAGCGGTAAAAGGCATTTTGGAGAGCGTAGAGCTCAAGATCCAGAGAGCTTTTGAACTCGGTGCAGAGATTGGTGCGGCAAAAGGCGCTGAGATTGGAGCGCAGGCAGCTATCGAAGCCGCCGAGAACGAAAGAAGACGTTACCGCCGGGCTCGATACGACCGGCAGCTCCGCAACACCAAACTACTGCTAAAGCACTACCGCTCCCTGAACAGTCATTATGCAAATGCCGTATGGGAAGAGGACGACAGCAAGGAGGAAGACAGCTTCTGTGACATCATGGAGCTTATGAACAGCCGCAGCTACGATGATGAGGTATTTGTAGACAGCATCAAGCAGTCGTCAAAGAAGACCCGAATCATCATGCGGCACGTGAACAAAATGCTGGAAGAGTACGAGACGATGTGCAAGGAAAGCCGCAGACCGGACGACTTGCGACACTGGCGCGTAATCAAAGCCCTTTACCTCAGCCCGACACGAACAGCGGCAATGGAGGTGGCGGAGGCAGAGCGAATCGACAAGCGGACAGTCTACAAGGATGTGGACGCAGCGGTCCAGGATTTGACGATGCTTTTGTTCGGAGTAGAGGGCATCGAGAAGCTATGAGAGGGTTCAGGACACTTTTTGGGCATTCACAAGGCACTCGGACTGTGGTATACTGTATGCTGTCAATATTGGATAGCTTGAAGCCGTCGCCCGAATGCTTATAAAATCAATGGGGCGACGGATTTTTATACCCAGCGATGCCCCGTTTCGCGTCAATCGTCAGAGCAATTCGGACGATGCTGCCGCACAACAGCCGACGGAGGCAGACCGAAACCTGGTGCGCGAAAAGCACCGACCGCTCGCAAAAATCGAACTCAGACCGTGGGAGGAGTAAACATGGAATATTTCATCGGAATTGCAAGCTACAAGCGGGCGGACAATCAGAAGACGCTCGATTACCTTGAAAAACTCGGCTTCCCCAAAGACCGGCTCATCCTCAGCGTTCAGACGGCAGAGGATATGGTCGAATATGAGAGACACGGAACAAAAGCCCGCGTTGGCTCATTCCTTTACCGGGAAGCGAACAGCGCAGCGGGAAACCGCAACACGATTTTAGACTACCTGCCGGAGGGCTTGCGCGTCGTGCTGATGGACGACGACATCAGCGGAGTGGACGCGCTCGACCACGCGGGAAGACTTCGCCCCATCGAA
>JAFQPT010000023.1 GCA_017411665.1 Oscillospiraceae bacterium
AAGCGCAAGGGCGGGGAACTCAAAAATCCCGATTTGTGGAAGACTTTAGATGAGTTGCTCCATACACATAAGGTGAGCTTCCATTGGGTCAAAGGCCATGCGGACAATGAATTCAATAACCGCTGTGACAAGCTTGCGGTCATGCAGCGAGACCGTCATGCATAAAAAAGAAAGACACTGAGGAAATCCTCGGTGTCTTTCTTTTTCCACCACAGAGTGATATAATGTGGAAAACTTTTTCTTCGGAGGCAGAAATTTATGACCGAAAAGGAAAAAATGCTGCAGGGTATTTTGTATGATGCCAATGAACTGCAGTTGGTTCAAGACAGAAATACCGCAAAGGATTTGTGTTACGAATTCAATCACCTGCGTCCTTCCGCTGTGAAAGAGCAGGAGGAGATATTCAAAAAACTGATTGGAAAAATTCACGGAGTTTTTTCCGTGATGGCACCCTTTTACTGCGATTACGGTTATAATATTGAAATCGGTGACCATTTCTTTGCCAATCACAATACAGTGATTTTGGACTGTGCCAAGGTAACATTCGGAAAATATGTGTTTATCGCACCCAACTGTGGTTTTTATACGGCAGGGCATCCCATTGATACCGAGCGTCGTAATGCAGGACTGGAGTTTGCCCATCCCATTACCGTCGGAGACAACGTATGGATCGGTGCAGGGGTACAGGTGCTGCCCGGTGTGACCATCGGAAGCAACGTGGTCATTGGTGCAGGCAGTGTAGTAAATCGAGATATTCCCGATAACTGTGTGGCTGCAGGCAATCCCTGTCGTGTGATTCGGCCTATCATCGAAGAGGATCGGCTGACTGCATGGGAGAGATGAAATCCTGCTGCTGTAAAAGAAGTAAGGACAATGCCATCGAAAGAGCGGGATAGACCGTAAAAGAAATCAAATAAAAATGAAGCATGACACATGTCATGCTTCTTTTTTATTTAGGATTCGACAGTTGCAAGTCTATTGTAATCCAGTATTTCAGCAGCTGCCTGCATGGCTTCGGGGGTGATGGGCTCATCCCAGCTGATCATGAACAAGGTTACAAAGCAGTCACCCAGATCGGTCATGATCAGACCGCGGTTGCCTACGCTTGTGCCGTCGGCGGCGAACAGCTCATTGGACAGTCCGATGGCAACCTCATATCCCTGCGGTGCAGTGTAGCTCCAAGTCTCCCAGCTGTCCGCATCCCAGATTTCAAGGCTGCCTGCGGACAGCGTGCCTTTCACATTGCGAATCAGAGAATAGCTATATGTTTTGTTGTCGTGGATGAAAACGCATTCCTCCTTGAAGGAGCCGTTGTTGTACTGATAATAGGAACCCTCGGTACCGTTGAGATTGTGTCCTGCTCTGCGGCCGATGGTGACGTCGCCCAGCAACTGCAGCTCGTACTTTGCGGCGATTTCCTTCAGTTTGTCGTACATCTCATAATTGTATGCACCGTAGTAGCTTGAATTCTGGGGCAAATCATCCTTGTCCCACTCTACGGTGGAGAAGTCGTAGGCTTTGGAATATTGCTGCCATTCGGCGCTTGCCTTGGCTTCGGGGGAGTCGGTGAAGCCGGAAATGGAGATATGCGCTCTGGTGGATGCACCATCAACTGCATCGTCGGGGAGCGAGGAACTCTGATAATCTTCGGGCATGATGAAGTCCATCAGACCGAACAAATCGGTTGCATAAGCAGTAATCGACAATACCAAAATCAGCGCTGCTGCTACAGCAATGGTGATAATGCGTCGAATGGGTGTATGTTTCGGTGTTGCGTTCATGTAAATTTCCTCCGGATCAAATTCCTTGGCGGGTCGAACCTGAGAAAAGGTGTGCTTGTATTCATCTTGAAACATGTTGGTTCGCTCCTTCCGTCAAGTCGTATTTCAATCGTTTGCGAGCTCTGTACAGGCGGGTTGTGACGGTGCTGACAGAGAGGTTCATGAGCTGTGCAATATCACGGATACTCAAGTCCTCGTAATAAAACAGATACAGCATCGTGCGATGGACTTCCGGAAGGTCCATAACCGCCAGAAAGAGGTCGCTGTCTTTTTGTTCGGTGAAGCCAATGGTGCGGCTGAGCGCTTCGAGGGGGACATTTTGCTTCCACGGACTGCGCCACATACTGCGGCAATGGTTCAGTGTCACGCGGATGAGCCAGTGCTTTGCGTGAGTGTCGGTCTCGAAGCTGCCTTTGTGTTGATACAGCTTCAGCAGCACTTCCTGCATGGCATCTTCCGCATCGGGTATGCTGCGCAGCTGATTGAGGGCAATGCGGTAGATCATGTCTCGGTGCTGCAGCGCCAGCTGTTCGAATGTTTGTTTGTCCATTGGTTCACCTCCTTGAAAGCTCTCATTAGTAAGACGCAGTAGAAGGAAAATTTGTCACCGAGGGAGAAAATAATTTAAAAAAGAGAACGATAAATCGAAATTTAATCGCGAGCAGATAGAGGCGAAAGGCTCCCCTTCGATAAGGGGAGCTGGCTTTTTGCAAAGCAAAAAGTCTGAGAGGTCGATTTTGTGAACATTTCTTCATGTTTTTCGACCTCTCCACCGCAAGCGGTCCCCCTCCCCTTCCAAGGGGAGGCTATTTCAAATTCTGATTTATCGAACAAAAAAGGACAGCAGATATTTCTGCTGTCCCTAAATTATTTAGTTGTTCCATTCCTTGACACTGTCCAGAATCCACTGAGCCAGAGCGGGAATACCTTCCCCTGTCTTTGCGGAGATAAACAGAATGTCGATATCGGGATTGCGCATCTTTGCGTATTCCACGACCTTTTCCATGTCAAAATCAAAATATTCTGCTACGTCGATCTTATTGATGACCAGCAGCTGGCAGGTTTCGTACATGAGAGGGTACTTCAGAGGCTTATCGTGACCTTCGGGTACGGACAGGATGGTCATATTCTTTACCGCACCTGTATCAAATTCCGCAGGGCATACCAGATTGCCGACGTTTTCCAGAACCACCAGATCAACATCGTTGGTGTCTAATTCACGCAGACCCTGTCTTGTCATATCCGCATCCAGATGGCACATCCCGCCTGTATGAATCTGAATGGTGGGAATGCCTGCCTTCAGCATGGTCTCGGTGTCCACCGCAGAGTCGATGTCTGCTTCCATAACTGCCCACTTCAGCTTGCCTTCCAGTTCCTTTGCCAGCTGCACCAGTGTGGTGGTTTTGCCTGCACCAGGGGAGGACATCAGATTCAGCAGGAAGACCTTTTCTTCCTTCAGTTGCTGACGCAGTCTTTCTGCATCCTTGTTGTTGTCTGCAAAGACGCTTTCTTTCACTTGAATGATTTTGATTTCGTCCATTTATGCTTCCTCTTCTTTCCAAACATCCAGGGGAAGGTTATAGTCAATTTCAAAGTAATCCTTCAGATGGTTGCGCATGGGCATGGTCTGCTTGATTTTGATAACATCCATGGGACACTTCGACTTACAAATTCCGCAGCCCACACAAAGCTCCTGATTAATGACCACCTTGCCGTCTTCACCCAGAGAAATGGCTTCCATGGGGCAGCCGTTATGGGAGGAGGTGCACTTTCCGCAGCCGATACACTTGGTGCGGTCGGGTACAGCGGTCCAGCCTGCGGGATGGAAACGGATGCGGTCTTCGGGCTGTGCATTGCGGGCCAAACGCATGGCAATGCAGCAGCAGGGACAGCAGAAACAGATTTCCACAAACTTGTCCATTTCGTCGTTGCGTACGCCCCACAGCAGCTGCTCCACTTCAATCCAGACAGATTGCGCCATCAGACCGTGCTCCACAGCCTTATCCACTCTGGCACAGGCTTCCTCATAGGTCAGCTCTCTGCCCAGATTGTGCTTGACCACACTGCGGCTGGCTTCACCCAAAAACAGACAGGCCACATCCTGCGGATAATCCTCACAGTCGTTGGCATCGCGGCACAGGCAGCGGTCCATACCGGCAATGTAGGTTGCATTCTTCAGTGCGTCCTTGACGATGTCCATGGGGACGACCACTTTTTCGCTCATGTCGGGCACGTCAACATTCAAAGGCAGCACCACGGTAGAGGTGTGCATTTCCATATTGGGGGCAATCATGATGCCGCGCTTGTACAGCTCACCTTTTTTGCCGCCTTCCTTCATCCATGCGGAATACTTGATGAACATGCGATACAGACGCAGTGCCCACTGCCAGCGGCTTTTTCTCATGGCGAGAACTTTTTCCTTGATGAAATTATAGATACCCAGTCCGTTGGGGTGATTTTTCCAGCGGGGGAAGCCTACGACCTTTCGATCCAGACGTTCCTGATCCAGATACAGGACGTTGCCCTGCTCGTCAATATTGCTTGCTTGTTTCTTTACTTCACTCATAGGAAATGCTCATTTCAATATCCGATTTCTTTGATGGTCAGTCCTTTGCCCGGTACAGTCACGGTTTTTAACTCAGAGCCGTGGAGTACAGGCAAATGCTCGATGGCAACGGGATACAGCTTATGGAAGAACATGGGCACATAAGTAGACTCACTGCCCACCTCAAGGGTCAAAAACTTGATGGACTTGATTTTGTTTTTTTCCGCAATGCCGCTGACTGTTTTTACAGCGTGACTGAGTACACTCAGTTCATGCATAATGATTCACCATCTTTCAGTTTCATTAAATAATTACTATATCACAGAATGGTAAAATTGTCCTTAAAAACAGCCTTGTTTTTAAAAATAAAATCACACATGATACAATCATGTGTGAGAAAAAAACAAGATGAATGTTACAAAGCAAACAGAATGTGGAAAACAAAAAGTAACTATTGTAGTAGAAGTTGTAATTTGTTGTAAAAAGTTCCGAATTTGAAACAAACTTACCCACAATTGTGGAAAACTATGTGGGAAATGTTCAAAACTTTTTGCGCACTGCGGAGAAAATCCAAAGCAGGGGAATAATCAGATACGCCCATCCCAGATGGATGGCGGGAATCAGAAATTCCGACCAGCGAACCAGAGATTGACTGTCGGGTGCGATTCGGAATGCGATGAAAACTGCAAGTATGCAGCCGAGAATGACCCATACTCGACGGGCGGATTCAAAGTCATTGGGCTTGGTAATTTGCAGCAGAATGTCCGATACAATCATCAGCTCGACCGTAATCAATACAAAATCCGGCAGCAACCACAGACCGACCACTAAGGCTTCGATTCGTTCCACACCGCTGAAAATGGAAAGATCTCTTG
>JAFQPT010000024.1 GCA_017411665.1 Oscillospiraceae bacterium
AACCCGAGATTTGATTGCAAATTCAACCTTGGACTTATTGCAAACGAAACGAATCGATGAATTTAATGTCATGGATATCGTCAATAACTGCGGTGTTTCCAAGCGTTCATTTTACAACCATTTCAAAGATAAATATGATGTGTGCAATTACATTTACGATTCTGTGTTGGATAACTATTGCTGGTATGTAGATGGAAAATTGCAGTCATTGAGTCAGTTCTTTGAAAGAGCGTATGTTGTGTTTAATTCCGAAGATAAAAAAATCAGAAACTTTCTGAATCATACCATATGTTATCAAGGACAAAACTGTATGCAGGATTATGTGGCTACCCGAGGTGTCTCCGATATTGTGAATTTGCTGCGAAACGGTGGACGCGAGGATCTGATCACCCATGAAAACCTGTTTCTGATGGAGTTTTATATGCGCGGTATGATGGGAATGACCATTTCCGTTTCTAATGGACGTGCAAGAAATGATATTTATGATAATTATGTGGATTGGTCGAAATATTTACCTAAAGAATTGTATGATGCATTGATCAAAGAATCTGAAAAGAACCAAAACGAAGAATAAGCAAAAGCCCTTTGCCTACATTTGGCAAAGGGCTTTTACTTATTCTGTTTAAATTCTCCCACGGAGAATTTTGTTTGCTTGAGAAAAGCCGAAACTGCAGTCCGAAGAGAAAGAAAAGAGGTAATATCATAGCTTGTGAAAATAACGGAGAACGAACTGCAGTTTCGGCGGGGAAAACTAATTTTTGGGAAAAGCGTTTTTTAGAATGGTTTGTAAGTCGTTTCGGAACAGATTCAAATCAAAATCGGCTCTGCGCTGATACATTGTGTAGATCATGCCGTCTGCGTCAAAACCCAGAGAACAGGAGTCACCGGAGATGATGGTATCCACATAGCAGTTGTCGTATGCAACCTCCCAAGGGACGGTGAGAAAGCTTTGTGCAGCTCTTGTTTGCTGCACATACTCATATACTGTGCTTTGTGCTTCGGTCGAGCAATCCGAATCGGCCAGCAGTGCGGTAAATACAGGATGCAGCTGTTCCGTTTCGGACAGCAGCTCTCCGCTTAGAATCTGTTCCAAATCCGAATCGTTATATTCGGTATATACAGAAAATAGCAAACCGGAATCCCATAGTGCTTCATATATATCGTGAGATGACTCATCGTAACGGATGACAAGCATGACGTTGTTCAGCTCCGCAACCCGGTCGAGGAACTGCAGTGTCAAATTTGTCGGGTCACAATAGAGGATGAATGCACAATCTTCGTGTTCTTCCGCAAGCGGAAGCATCACTTCCGGATGTTGATCGGCAAAGATCTGCCATGTGAAGATTCCAAGATTTTTTCCGTCTTTGATCAGTTTTTCATATTCGCTGCGATGATTTGTATAGGACGTATCCGATATATGAAAGAAGATGGACCATGGTATGTTGTACCCATCGGTTTCTTCAATCTCTCGAATTTGTTTTGCACCGAATGTGCAGCTGTTATATCCCAGATTCATTCCAAAGCGTACTAATCGTTCGCTGTCAACCTCCGATACCAAAGCGGGGACAAGGGAGAAATAGCTGCTGTTTTCGTTTTTGAGCATGTTTTGCGCAATTTCAAAAAATTGTTTTTGAAACCGACCGGAAGAAAACTGGAGCGCCATATCAACAAGATTGCGCATGGTGCGGTTTGGGGATTTCTTGATGTCCTTGATTGCTTTTCGGACCATGGTTTCAATGATGATTTTTGAGGTATTGATTGCCATCGTGTTCTCCTGTTTATGAAGATAAGAATCCATTGATTTTTTCGCCGTCACGATATCCTTTGTCGTAAAGCATCAGCAGGTTGTCCTTGTTTCTGGACAGTGTGCTGACACCACAGGTATCATCGGGGGCTACGATCAGCAGCTTGCCTGTTTGGGCAAGCTGTTTTGCATATTGAATGTCATTGTTATAATGTTCGGCACGCTGACACAGCTTGTCTGCAGCAATGGGGAAGCGGCCGCGGATCATACGCGCCAGCAGACGATCCTGCTTGGAGGAGCGGTGGTAGTCTTCGGGACGTGTCAGCAGAAGCACGACCTTATCACAGCCCTCGTCAAAGGCTTTTTGAATGGGTACCGGATCGGCAAGTGCGCCGTCCAAATAAAGCGTGTCATCCACAGGGTAGGGGTGACAGATAAACGGGATCGCACAGGATGCTTTCAGTGGGACATAATCGTCCTGCTTGAGATGTGCTTTGGTGAAATAGGTGGCATTACCGCTTTCCGCTTCCGATGCGACAAACAGCAGTTCCATATCGCTGTTCATCACTGCGGGGTAATCCAGCGGGTCCTCGCCATCGGAGTTGCTGAGGGTGCCATAGACATAGTCCAAATCCAGAAAGGTTCGTTTCGTGAAGAAGTTTTTCAGACCTGCATATTCCTTGCGCAGTCCATATTCCGTATAAAAACGGAAGGTGCGGCTGCGCTGTTTTGCGGCATAGGTGATGAGATTGGCACTGCCTGCTGACACTCCGATTCCCAAGTCAAAATCAATGCTGTGGTCGAGACAGTAATCCAGTACACCGGCTGCATATACACCTCGATAGCCGCCACCTACATCAACAATGCCAAGCTTCATATTGCACTCCTTCTCTTTTCTGTGTAACCATCTTAGAACAGAGTATATCCTGTCTCAATGGACATATTTCCGCCTGTGTCGGACTTTCTGGCTTGTGTCTTTCACTGTCCAATGACAAATGGATGCTTCCACCATAGAATCAAAACAAAATAGACCCGATATGGGCAAGAAAGGTTGAAATGATATGGCATCCATAAAAGAAACAATGCAGAACTTTGCAATCAATCAAGCGTTGAAATACATCGAAGGCAATCCCGAGGAAAATATTCCCAAGCTCATGAGTTGGGCGGATAAGCTGCTGCCCGATGGTTGGTACGGCACCCAGCGTGGTCATATTCAGAAGGCAATCGATGAAAAGAGCAACTGGTATCAGCTGATTTTGAAGCTGTATGAGCTGGATCCGGGTGTGCGTGAGGCATTTTTCCGGAATTTCATTTTCAATGCCAGCTTGAAAGGCACCGCACTGCAGAACGATTCCAGAGAAAAGCATGGCTGCAATGTACCTTGGGCAATTCTGTTGGACCCCACCTCAGCCTGCAATCTGCGCTGCACAGGCTGCTGGGCGGCTGAATACGGTCATCAGCTGAATCTGAGTCTGGAGGATATTGACTCTATCATTCGACAGGGCAAGGAACTGGGCACCTATATGTACATCTACACAGGTGGTGAGCCTCTGGTTCGTAAGAAGGATCTCATTAAAATCTGTGAAATGCACCCCGATTGTACCTTCCTGTCCTTTACCAACGGGACTTTGATCGATGAGGAGTTCTGTAAGGAAATGCTCCGCGTGAAGAACTTTGTGCCTGCGATTTCCTTGGAAGGCTTTGAGGAAGCCAATGACTCCCGCCGCGGGCAGGGTGTTTATCAAAAGGTCAAGAATGCAATGGCCTTGCTAAAGGCACATAAGCTGCCCTTCGGGATATCCACCTGTTATACTTCCCGTAACTATGAGGATATTACCAGTGAAGAGTTTTTTGACTATATGGTAGATAGTGGTGCGCTGTTTGTGTGGTTCTTCCATTACATGCCTGTGGGCAATTCCGCTGCTACCGAGCTATTGCCCACACCCGAGCAGCGTGAAGAGATTTATCACCGCATTCGCGCATTCCGCAGCACCAAGCCTATTTTCTCCATGGACTTCCAGAATGATGCGGAATATGTAGGCGGCTGCATTGCAGGGGGCAGAAGATACCTTCACATCAACGCAAAGGGTGATGTGGAACCCTGCGTATTCATCCATTACTCCAATGCCAATATCCATGAATGCTCTCTGCTAGATGCGCTGCGCAGTCCGCTGTTTATGGCTTATCACAACAATCAGCCCTTCAACGAAAATATGCTGCGTCCTTGTCCCATGCTGGAAAATCCTGAGGCACTGCGCAAAATGGTGAAAGAAACAGGGGCAGTCAATACCGACTATCAGAGTCCCGAAAGTGTGGATCATCTGTGCGATAAGACCACTGTTTATGCAAATAACTGGACACCTACCGCCGAAAAGCTGTGGGATTGCACAAAATGCAATGGCTGCGGAAAGTGAGTACATATGAGTTATCGAATTTTTACAGATGCGACCGTGGATATCAGCGATGAACTGCTGGAAGGGCTTCCGCCGCTGACGATC
>JAFQPT010000257.1 GCA_017411665.1 Oscillospiraceae bacterium
CATGGCGCTGTCTTTTACAGAGAACTCGCTATGGCAGTGGAGGATGCCATAGCTTGCTTTGCTCATATCCATTTCAGCTTGGTCTCCTTTCGTCTAAAAGTGGTACAATGCAGTATGGTGGAATTGATGAAAGGGAGACGGTGCGGTCTTGGCTCTGTAGGTCACGATGTTGAAATAAGCATTGTTTTATGGTAGCATTTAGGAGTAAATTGAGGTGGGGTGCAGAGCATGAAAGAATGGATTTATAAGGGAACTCTGTTCGTTTTAATACCCGTAGTATCCGTGGTATTATGCAGGTTATTGCGTGTGGCACAGGGGGAGAAAAATGAAGAAATCGTGCTGGGCATTATGATAGGTATAGTGATTGACCTTGTAGCTTGTTTCGTGCTCTTTCTATACAAACGTCTGAGGTCCGGGTAATTTCATTGCATGGAACTTAGGTAATCAAGAATCACACAAGCAGCAGTAGCAGTGTTTGATTCAGCGGGTTACTTAATTGGAGGTATCGTGCATCTGTATGGCTGGCATCTGATAAAGCATGGGACGAGGTGACCACATATAAAGGAACTGGTTGAAGATAAGTTTTACAAAATAATATCCGAAAAGTATGATGAACTGTTGCTCGATTATGTGCTGTTGTCCTTTGATGAGGAATATTGCGGCATGCAGTCCCATAAGAGAGCCGTTATTGAGGCGATTTCAATATTGAATTCAAGGGTCAGAGTTGGCAATAGCTTAAAGCACCCGCATTTTTCTGTTGATGAGGATAAAATGCGCTGTGCGGTATATGATATCGAACAGTTTTTCTGTGACGGAAACAGCAGCTGGAAGATAGACGGTAACACAAAGGTTCGTGTATCACCTTCCCATATGACATATTGGTGGGCTTTCTTTGAACCGCCGTATGGAGTTCCATACTCCAAAGAGGATTTCCATAAACTCAATCATCTTTTATTTCCATCTCAGTTTAGAAATGATTTGGAGATATTCAGCTGGAACGACGACTTTTCAAATTATTTTGATGATGGAAAAGAATGGTGGGGCACTGCGCTTTGGAGCATCTATGATAAATGGATGAGTCGCTTTGTGATTATTGGTGCTTCATTAACAGATTGAAAAGGCATTGTGGGGGGGATTACTATGAAAAGGATAGGTCTGGGAATAGCCATTATCCTGTTTGCGATTTTGATTGAGGTGTCATGGTCGGGGTACTTTGCCTATATTACGTCTGGCATCGGACTGATTGGCCTGCTTATCGCAGTTGCCGGTTTTGTGAGTAAAGAAAAGTAAATTGAACGACGGGAAAGACCGTAGGAGAACAACACCATGGCGTTTGACTTTAAGAAAGAATACAAAGAGTTCTATATGCCCAAGAACAGGCCGGAAATCGTGAATGTCCCGCAGGCGAATTATATTGCCGTTAGAGGGAAAGGTGACCCGAACGACGAACGCGGAGCATACCAGCAGGCAATCAGTATTTTGTATGCGGTAGCATACACGATAAAGATGAGCTATAAAACCGACTATAAGATTGAGGGCTTTTTTGAATACGTTGTTCCCCCTTTGGAAGGCTTTTGGTGGCAGGATGACGTGGATGGGGTGGACTATTCCGATAAGTCCTCGTTTAACTGGATTTCAGTAATTCGTCTCCCGGACTTTGTATCCAGAGAGGATTTTAACTGGGCAGTGGAAACTGCTTCAAAAAAGAAAAAGGTGGATTGCACCGCGGCTGAATTTCTGACAGTGGATGAGGGCCTGTGTGTGCAAATCATGCATTCAGGCCCCTTTGATGATGAATCCGCATCAGTTGCTTTGATGGACAGTTATTTGGAGCAGAATGGATATGCAAATGACATAACGGCAGAAAGACTTCATCATGAAATCTATATGTCCGATGCCCGGAAAGTCCCTCCAGAGAAGTGG
>JAFQPT010000258.1 GCA_017411665.1 Oscillospiraceae bacterium
CCCACTCAGGCAGTTTACATCGCTGACGGCTCTAAGACCCGCACGAAGTACTGATATAGTGAGGTGTGATGTATGGCTCGTGAAAATACTCAGTCTAAAGTTATGATTATTGACAATGTCGAGTGCCCCATTAACGGTGAACGCAATGTTCTGGAATTGGCACGAAACAACGGCATTGATATTCCTTCTCTGTGCTACTGCGAAAATCTGTCCATCTATGGCGGCTGCCGCATTTGTATAGTAGAAGACGGCAGAGGCAAAATCGACTCTGCTTGTTCCATGCGTCCCAGAGACGGCACGGAGATTAAGACAAATTCTCCTCGTGTACGTAAGTACCGTAAGATGATTCTGCAGCTGATGCTGGGCAGCCATCGTACTGACTGTGCGACCTGTGATAAGAGCGACAGCTGCAAGCTGAAGGAATACTGCCATCGTTACGGCGTTGATATGGAACGCTTCTCCAAGAAGTATTCCGACATGCCCATCGATGCTTCTTCCCCCTGTATTGTACGTGACCCCAGTAAGTGCATTCTGTGCGGTTTGTGTGTCAGAATGTGTGACGAAGTGCAGGGCATTCATGCAATCGACTTCTGCCATCGCGGCAAGCGTACATATGTTGCTCCAGGTTACACCGACTGCATTGCAAATTCTCAGTGTGTCGGCTGTGGCCAGTGTGCGGCAGTTTGCCCCACAGGTGCTTTGACTGTTAAGAATGAAACTGCCACAATGTGGGATATGTTGCAGGACCCCAACAGAAAGGTTGTTGTTCAGTACGCACCTTCCGTACGTGTTGGTCTGGCTGAACAGTTTGGTCTGCCTGCAGATGAGCCTGTTACCGGAAAACTGGTAACTGCACTGCGTCGTCTGGGCTGCGATGTCGTTTATGACACCAACCTGACTGCTGACCTTACCATTCTGGAAGAAACCGCAGAGTTCCTGGAAAAGGTCAAGAGCGGCGCAAAGCTGCCTATGTTTACTTCCTGCTGCCCCGGTTGGATTCAGCATGTTGAAAACAAGTATCCTCATCTGATGCCTCAGGTGTCTACTTGTGGCAGCCCCATGGCGATGATGGGCTCCATCATTCGCAGACAGTTCAAGGATGAAGACGTATATTCCGTAGCAATCATGCCTTGTACCGCAAAGAAGTTTGAAGCTGCTCGCGATGAACTGAACAAGGACGGCAAGAAGCTGGTCGACCTGGTACTGACCACGCAGGAACTGGGGCGCATGATTAAGGAAGCAGGTATTGATTTCAAGAGACTGCCTGAATCCAAGCCCGATGCACCTCTGGGCAATTACACCGGTGCAGGTGTAATCTTCGGTGTTACCGGCGGTGTAACCGAAGCGGTTATTCGCCATGTATTGGCTGATGCTTCTCCCAATACTCTGCAGACCATCGCAGAATGCGGTGTCCGTGGTCTGGAAGGTATTAAGGCATTTGAAATCAATGCAGGTGATCTGAAGCTGAAGATTGCTGTTGCAAGTGGTCTGGGCAATGCTGATAAGCTGATTAAAAAGGTTGAATCCGGTGAAGAATACTTCGACTTCATCGAAATCATGGCTTGCCCCAACGGCTGTATCGGCGGTGGCGGTCAGCCTCCCGCATGCGATGAAGTGAAAGCAGAACGTATGACTGCAATCTTCAAGGCAGACGAATACTGTGAATACCGTATTTCTCAGGAAAATCCCGACTTGAAGTATGTATACGACAATCTGCTGGACGGTGATCCTCATCACTACCTGCACATTCTGTATCCTACCCACGGAAAGCAGCATTAATCACTTAAATTGAAATAGCCCGGGCAATTTAGCCCGGGCTTTACTATTTTGTGAATTATGATATAATTGTATCAATCTGATATTAAGAGAGGTATTTTTATGGCTGCATCTAAAGTATATTTCACCAATCTTCGTGCCAAGCCGGGAGATAATCTGCTTCAGAAGCTGAAGCGTCTGCTGAAGACCGCCGGTATGGGAAACATTGATTTTGACGGTAAATTTACTGCAATCAAGATTCACTTTGGTGAACCCGGCAACATGTCTTATATTCGTCCGAACTACGCCAAAGTTGTGGTTGACTTCATTAAGGAAAACGGAGGCAAGCCTTATTTGACTGACTGCAATACATTGTATGTCGGTGGCCGTAAGGATGCATTGGAACATATGGAAAGTGCGTATGCAAACGGCTTTAATCCCTTCCAGATTGGCTGTCATATTATGATTGCAGACGGGTTGAAGGGCACCAATGAAGCGTATGTACCCGTTGAAGGCGGTGTATATGTAAAGGAAGCAAAAATCGGTCAGGCACTGATGGATGCCGACATCGTGATTTCCTTGAACCATTTTAAGGGGCATGAATCCACGGGCTTTGGCGGTGCACTGAAGAATCTTGGTATGGGCGGCGGCTCCAGAGCCGGCAAGATGGAAATGCACTCCGCAGGTAAGCCCTGGGTGCGTGAGTCTGCATGTGTCGGCTGCGGGTCTTGTCAGAAGATTTGTGCACACGGCGCGCCCATTATGGAAAATCACAAGGTTCACATTGACCACGATAAG
>JAFQPT010000259.1 GCA_017411665.1 Oscillospiraceae bacterium
GAATGACATACATCCTCAATAGCCTGATGGATAGACAACCCGGATTTCAAGCCGGAAGCGAGCTGACGAAGACCGCGGGCATAGCGCTCCTCAAAGGCGCTGCGCTGTGCAGAGGCTTGTAGCCGGACGATGAGTTCCGGGCAAAGGAACCCTGCGATTGCCAGTAGAATGCCATACAGCAGTTTCCCGGACATGGTATAACCGGCAACTGAAAACAGGATGGCACAGACCGTTCCAATCAGATTGTAGGTGCGCAGGTCCATGTTCCATGGATTCTTCTTCAATCGCTTCTCCCGGCGGGCAAGGAAATCGTCAATGAAGTCCCGGCTGTGCGCCTCCTCTATAACGGAGCCGGAACTGACGTGCCGACTCCGGATGCAGATAATAACGATGGCGGCCAGGCAGCAGATAACGCCGCAGACGCCTATAACAATGATATTCATGGCTGGTCGTGTCCCTTTCTGAATGAGATGGGGAGAGATACATTCTGATTCTCCAGCCGCTGCAAGATGCTTTGCGGCAGTGTGCCGACCTGCGTGAATGCGCTGCTTCTCCGGTCGTAGCGGAACAGGTCGATTAGGTGGATGCCGTTTCCATCCAGCCCATCCACAGCGGTAATGTGAGTGACCCTTCTGCTGTGGTCCGGTTCCCGTGCGATTTGGATGATGAGCTGCACCGCTTCCGCTGTCATGTAAGTCTGGGTCTCCCGGGACAGAGCGCCGCCCTGATACTGGCTGAACAGGGTGGGCAGCCGGGAATCCACAAGAGCGCGTGGGGAATCGGCGTGGATGGTGCTCATGGAGCCTTCATGCCCCGTGGACATGGCCGAAAGCATATCCACAACAGACCCGTCGCGCACCTCACCGACAATGATTCTGTCCGGCCGCATACGAAGGGAATGACGGACCAGCTCCTGTATATCGATGGCGCCGAAGTCTCCGGTGGCAGGACGCGCCTCCATGCGTCGGACGTTGGGCTGGCGCAGCTGTAATTCACAGTTATCCTCAATAGTAACAATCAGCTCATGCTCCGGAATGAAGCCGGAAAGCATATTGAGGAGCGTTGTCTTGCCGGAGCCGGTTCCTCCGGATACCAGCAGGCTGAGTTTCCCTGTTACGGCGCAGCGAAGGAAGTCCAGCATCGCCTCATTCAGCGTTCCAAGTCGCAGGTAGTCCTCCGGCTCCAGCTTCTGCGTATTGAAGCGGCGGATGGTCAATGTGGCGCCATCCGGTGTGATAGGCGGCAGGGTAGCGTGAATGCGGGAGCCATCCGGAAGTTTGGCATCCACAGCAGGGGAGGTCAGATTGATTTGCCGGCCTACCTGCTGCACGATGCGCTGGATGACATTGCGAAGATGCGTCTCACTGTTGAACTCCGCCGCGATACGACGGACGCCTCTATGGTCCTCAATGCAGATGTGGTCGTAGCGGTGGACGATGATGTCTGTGGCTGTGGAGGAGGGCTGCATATACGGCTCCAGCGGGCCGAGGCCGAACATGGAAGTCAGGACCAGCTTACGGATGCGCGACCGCTCCTCATAGTCCACACTGACTGCCTGCACTTCTTTTTCCACCTGTGCCGTTATCTCTGTGCGGATGCCGGGTGTGATGCCTTCCTCGGCAATGCGGCTGCTGAACTGCTGCGAGACACTGTTGATGATGGTGTCTACTTTCTGATGCTCCTCCGCGGTGGGACGGATGGCTGCCAGCCCCTCTACTTTTGCCTCTGCATCCTCCTGCATCTGCCGGTCTTTCATTAAGCGGTTTTCAAGCAGGGACATGGATTACTCCTTTCGCCGCTTCCGGAAGAAGCCTCTCTTTTCCTCATCCTTATAGGCGGTTTCCCCTGTGGTGACGAAACGGACAATTTGCTGGATTTGTTTGGTGTATTCGTGCTTCGGATTATAGACCAATGGCCGGCCCAGATTATTGGCGCGGATGATGTCCGGTGTACGCTTGATGCGACAGATACAGTCATAGGGGAAGGTCTCCTCTACCTCCTGTACGCTGACGCCGGTTTCCCGGGAGGGCATGACGCTATTGACCACCAAGCGGATTTTATCGGTGTCAAAACCTGTGTCCCGCAAGGTGCGAAGGACGGAAGCATTGCAGTTGGCAGTCGTCACATCCTGAGTAGCCACCAGCAGGATATAGTCGGAGCGGTCGATTGCGATAACAGAGGAGTCTCGCGTGTTATTTCCGGTATCGCAGATAACGTAATCGAACTGTCCGTTATCCACGATGTTGTTCAGCATCACCTGCAGCTCCGCTGCCTTGATAAACATGGAGTCCTCATGCATGATAGGGGCGATGAGGGCAAAAAGGCCGGTCTTCTTCATCTCCTGCAGATAACAGGACTCCATCTCCTTCCGGCTGAACTGGATTTCCTCCGGCACCTTACCTTGCTCCAGCAGTTCCCGAATCTCCGACGCCCAGTAGGACATATTGGGGCCGGTCTCACTGAATTCCAACGTAGAGGCCACATCACCGAAGTCAATATTATAGTCCACGATACAGACCCGGAACTTCCGGCGGCCGTTGGTGGTGAGGGCGAGACAGACCGCCAGCTCTGTCGCAATGGAGGTCTTTCCAACACCGCCCTTCGCTGCATAGACGGTGACTACACGGGTCTTCCTGTTGCGCTCCACATCTCCCGCCAGCAGGTCCCGTTCAATGGCATCGTCCACAGGATGCACAGTCTGCTTTTGTTTTGGGGCAGTGGTTTCCGCAGCGTTGGGCAGAGGCTGTGGGGGATGCGTCTGCGTGGCCGGCTGTTGGCTCATGCTCTGCATCATCTGGAACATCTGGATGAATTGCGCCATCTGTTCCTGTGTCATATTGGGCATGGCAGGCATAGCGGGTGCCGCCGGCGGCTGCTCGGGTTCAGGCTCCTTCATCTGCGGCTGCGGAACAGGAGAAGCAGCTGGCGGAGTTTCCTGCCGACGGCTGTTGCTCATGGTGGTGATGGCCGGTGCAGTCAGGGCAGAGAGAAGTTTGGAGGATGTCTTGATAAGGCCCATGCATGGGATACCGGCTTCCTGGAAACTTCGGATGCCGTCAGGGGTGGATGCATAACTGTAGACAGTCCTGCCGGATACCCGGGCAGAGTCGAAGTCCTCCAGCAAGGAGTCGCTGATGATAAGCAGAGCGTCCTTCTGCCTGTCCGCAGCTACCAGCAGTTCCTCAAAATCCTTTGCCAACGCCACATTTAAAGGGTAGCTGTCCAGCATCAGGGCCGTAGAAATGTCATTGCGAAAAGCATGGCGCTTCTCACCGAGTATTACATTTCGCATCTGGCATATATCTCCTTTCGGAATGGTTCAGCCCGCGCTGGAGAAGCCGGCTGTGTTGTAGGTAGGCAGTTGACTGCCGCTGAACTGGTAGCCAGTGGCGTCAACAAGGCCCAGATGGACACTTCCATAGGTATAGGCGTGGATGAGCTGGAGGGACTGGGGGATGTCTACCTCCAGCGTGACGGAATTGACAACGCCGCTCTCCCGACCTACACTTAAAACACGGATGCTTTCCAGCATCAGGGTGGTGCTGTCATTGTAGCTGGCATAGACATTGACCCGGGAGCCGGACGCCAGTTCCGAGGTAACGCCGGTAATGAAGTTGGCGCCCACGGTGACTGCTACAGCGTTCTTCTTCATGGTCATCTCAATGGCATTGCCGCCGGTAGTGGTCAGCATCGAGGTCATAAGCGCGTTACCCGCATAGACGTCATTGCGGAGTACGCCTGCGGAGGTCAACACACTGCGGTAATTGGAGCCGGTCACGAAGTAGTCCCCGGTAGAGAGCCGGTTCCCGCTCACCACGATGTTGCTGTCTACTTCCACAGAGTTGAGCATGTCGTCGGTGACAAGGGTGCCGGCGGAGTAATTGGCATTGAACACATAGACTGTGGTGCGCTGCGGCGTCAGTACCTGATAGACGCCAAAGGTGGCGACGGCACAGAAGACGACGGCCAGAAGCAGCACCAAGAGGATTTTCTTGTTTCGGCTTGTTCCTTTGATGGTGGGTTTCATGTCAAAGCTCCCTTCAAAATTCATTCGAGGTCAGTATGTCAGAACGGATTTCAAAAGGCTCGTGACAGAAAGGGAGAAGAACGCTATAATGGAAGAAACGACAGAGGATGGGGGGAGAGTATGGCAACAAAGAAAAAGACGCTGCCTAAGGATTTTCAGGAGCTGATAAAGGCGAGAAATCTGGATGCACTGGTTAAAGCAATGGTCAAGTGCGAGCCAAATGCCACAGGTGACTATAACAAATACAATGCATTCAGCTACGAGGGCGTAACGGAGGAGTTCGCCAAGTGGCTGGTGGAATATGGGACAGACATCAACATGCCTGATAAGTATGGATACACGCCGCTGCACTACCGGGCCATGCGTCGTAACAGCAGGGAGCAGCTGGAACTGTATATTCGATTGGGCGCCGACATGAACAAACAGGGGTCCTTTAATGGCGGCCCTCTGCATGGTGCAGCATCCTACGGTATTGCAGAAAATGTGCAGGTTCTAATCGCTGCCGGAGCAGATGTGCTTGCAAAAACGAAAACTCCCAATCCAGAGGGTGGAGATACTGCGCTGGAATTTGCTTTAAGCCGCTGCCGTGGTGGAGACATCGTGGAGAAAATCGATGCCGTTGAACTGCTGATAAGAGCAAGGGTGCCTGTCACAGAGAAGGTAAAAGAGCACGCGAAGCGAATAGCAGCAGATATCGAATTCCATCGCGCTGATTTTGCAGAGGAATGGGCCGGGAAAGTGGATGCATCACTGGAGCGTCTTTACGACTTGACAGGGATTACGCCCGCGAAAAAACGACGTATCCATGATGGAAAGTCCCCGATTACCGTCACTGCCAAAACCTGGCGTGAGCAATACGCAGAGCTATGGGAAATGCTTGTGCCCGGCAGTGGGTCTTGCCAGACGATGCAGGGGGAGGCCATCCGCGTTATTGGCCGTGTAACAGACGAACTGCTGAATAACGGCGGAGGTAACTGGGATAAGGATTACTGCACCATGTTGGAGTCTCTAAAAGCTTTTTTCTCCATGGGAATGCCTCTTGACGAGGTAGCGCTTGAAGAAGTAGGGAAACTGTGTGCCCAAGTATCCCCGGATACAGACTGTGAAGCTGCGCTTCAATGTCTTCAGCAGATGAGCGTCCGTTGGGTGTTGAAGAACCAAGAACCGATTGCATTGGGGAAACCGGCCTATCGCAGATAGATTTACGCAAAACAACGGACAGGCCTTGCGCCTGTCCGTTGCCGGTTTTCATAAGAAGCAAAAAATATTTTGATTAGAATGAACCTTTTGGGTGTCTGCGGTGTATATGTAAGTGAAAGGGGTGAGGCAGAACGTGATAAACAACTACATACATAAGCATGGGAAGCGTCTGTACGGTCTGTGCCTTCACCTCTGCTCCAACCCACACGATGCGGATGACCTGTATCAGGAGACGTGGATGAAGGCCATGAAGAATATAGACCGATACGACCCTGCCGCACCGTTTGAGCCATGGATAACAAGAATCTGTGTCAATACCCATAAGAACGTCCTGCGCGGCATTGCACGTAGCCCTGTCCTGAATTTTCACAGCAACGAGGAAAAGGAGCATGTGCTGCAATCGGTTATAGCTCCGAAGGAAGCGGACTACAGGGAGCTTTATGATGCCATCGACCGGTTGCCGGACAAGCTGCGGATGACCGTAATACTGTTCTACTTCCGGGAGATGGACATTGAATCGACGGCAGAGGTTTTGAGCATTCCGGTCGGAACTGTGAAGTCCCGGCTGAACAAAGCGAAAAAACTGTTAAAGGAGGTGCTGACCAGTGAAGCAGATTTACAATTTTGAGGCACACACGCCGCCTGCTCTCAATGAAAACATGCTCCGCGCCGAGCAGGAACGCCGCAAGGTAGGGGCACAGACCACAATGCTGGCAGTGGCGGCGCTTCTGATGCAGGCTGCAGTGCTTATTTTTGGCGTAGCGGTAATGAGCATGTATCCGCTGCTCACGGCCCTGTGTATTGGTTATGTGGCCGTGTCAACGACGGGAGCCGGCGTGGTGGCCGCCGTATATACGAAAAA
The DNA here is from genome assembly GCA_017411665.1 of Oscillospiraceae bacterium. Next base: position 6,090 of record JAFQPT010000259.1, read on the forward strand.
AGGAGGCGATTTATAAATGGCGAATACGTTGATATTAGGTGTTCTGGCACTTGGAATTCCGGGGCTTCTGGCTGCGCTTATTGGTGTCTATGTATATCGGGATGCAAAACGCAGAAATATGAATGCTGTTCTCTGGACAATTATCGCGGTGCTGGCTCCGTCCCTTATCGGCTTTATTATCTATCTTCTTGTAAGGACAAACTACTCTAATCTCAAGTGCCCTCGATGTGATGCGCCAGTAACAGAGAGTTATGTGGTCTGCCCCAAGTGCGGCGCCAAGTTGCGGGCGACCTGTCCCAACTGCTCGACGCCTGTGGAGGCGGACTGGAAGGTGTGCCCGAAGTGTGCCGAGACTTTGCCGGAATATGAGAAGCAGGATTTTGTAAGTCCCGTACGGCCCAAAGACAACTCCTTGAGCAAAGTCCTTGTTATCGTATTCCTCATTCCCTCTTTGCTGCTTATATTCGCTATCCTCAGTATGTTTGCGTTTTCCACTACTGGTTCGTCAAGTTTCGCTCAAATGACGGTTGAGGAGTATAAGAACGATATGGAAAACGAGCAGATTAATGCGTGGCTGGAGGATGTAGGAGATGATGCAAATACTGCTTATGTGCTCATGTATCAGACAGAAGTCGAGGAAGGAGTCAGGGTTCAGTATCTGATTTACAGTCCCAAAATGGTAAAGAACCACTCCTATTCCTTTGGTGTGAATGGCGGACTATTTAAGCCGACGTTCAAAATTAAGCTTGGGGACGTAAATGGAAGTGGCGGGAATATGGTGGCGCTTGCAACCTACACAGGTGAGGAACCACCAAATTTGAAAGTGTATTATGGCGACAGAAAACTGGACTGTGAAATTACAGAGGTCGATTTTCCTGTCGAATTGACTGACGGCTCAAAATATGAAAAATATGAGTCATCCATCTCTGAAGGACTGCCGCAGGGAACCTTGACGGTGGAGCAGAGCGATGTCAAGAAGGTAAGTCCTTAATGCAATGGAAAAGAGGTTGGCGCAGGTCGCCAACCTCTTTTTTCTGTAATCAATCGTTGCCGCTGACGGTCAGGGTACAGCCATCCAATCCCTCGCAGGAGAGTTTATACCGTCTGGCGGAGGTAAGTCCGGTGAACAGACAATCATTATCGTCGCTGCTCACCTTTGCCTCCAGAATCTCCGCGTTGTTCTGGCTGATATCCACCAAAACGATTTTGCCATCGAAGTCGGCATCCGACTCCACTTCCACAGCAATCTGCGTAGAGTTGGTGTAGAACACATAGCGGTCAATTTCATCCACGGTTGCCTCAATGTCTGAAATGGTAAGGTCGTGCTCCACAACCGGGTGAGCGTCCATGTTGCTGTCGACCAGCGTTATGATACCGCCCTCTTGCTCCGGATTCGGCTCCAGATGCAGGCCGGTACCCACAATAGACGCTGTGTAGATGGGCCGCCCATCGGAGTTTCCGCCTGCTCCTTCAATATAAAGGGTGCCGGAGCAGATGTTTTCGTCCCCGTTCAGAACGGTGAACTGAATCGCTGCCCTGCTGACCCGGAGCGCATCTTCATCCTGCGGAGACCAGCAGAGGGGTACGCCCTTCTTGAAGGTCATATTGTGGTCAGATGTTTTGCCGGGTGTTTCCCAATCGACCAAAAGACCATCCACACATACTGCGGAAATCTCCGTGTAGTCCATATCAAATGTAAAGGGGAACACAGGGCTGCGGGAACTGAGCATGGGGGCGTATTCCCACTGCGCCACGCCCATGGCGGACTCTGGTATTAGACTGTAGATGCTCCACAGGTAGGTGCCCATGCGGTCGTTATTACGAAGCTCCACCAGCCAGAGGTCTCCGTCGACTCTTAACAGGAATCTGTTTTTCTCTATCGGCTGATACAGAATCTCGTCATATAACTGGCCTATGCCTTTCATGGCACCGAAACCGCCGGGAACATAGAGCGCCGCCCATTCTTCATCCGTATAGGGGAACTCCTGCCATTCCCATTTCTCAACATCGGCTTCGTATCTTGCCGGTACACTTTCTCCCGTGTCTACAGCAGGAGATTCTACGGGGGGATTGGAGCTGATGCTCACGATGTGACCGTCATTTTGGCTTATAATAACAAAACTGTTTTCATTGATGATATACCGATAGCCGGAATCGCCGCCAGGAGACCAATAGGAGCTTAGGGGATTCATGTAGATACATTGATAGGAGACATAGGCTGTGCCGGGGATAAGCTCGTCAGCAGTCAGTTCCTTGGGCTGAGATGGCTCATTCACGGGCTTAAACACAACCTTCATGGCATACACATCCGACTGTCCCTTGATTTTGATGAAGTAATTTACATGGTCCTCCAAACTTTCCCTGCGTGCAATATCCATCGTAAAGAGGCCGTCCTCGTTCCGCGCAATCTCCAAATTGTTTCGTTCAATGAAGGTTGAATTCTCGCCCTTTCGGTAGTAATCTTCGCTGACCACCAGCGTACTGGCATCGGCCTCCACGGAAAACTGCAATGTTCCCGATTCGTTGACATAGGCAACAGGCCAGTTGCCAGTGTCCCGGTCAATATCGGTATCGGGGAAGTAGGCCAGTTCAATGGAGGCGCTGTTCCCATCGCTGACAGCGTTGCACTTCAGGAGGTCTGTACGTTCCAGCTCGAATATCCACCGAATGAGGGAGCCTTCTTCGGCGGCAGCATGGTTATTACCCACGTCGTAGCCATAGCACAGGAAGACATCATCCGTATGGGTCAGAATCAGATAATAGAATACACCACTTTCACTGTCTTCAACATCAAGCCGCCACGCCTGCTTTGTCTGCTCCCGGATACTTTCAGCACCGTATCGGGCGCCGTCCCATCCGGAGAGATTGCCCGGGTCTTTGAAGTAGTCATCGAATCGCAGACCGGAGAGCTTGATATCCTTAAATGCGCCGTGATGCTGCACCCATTCCCCGGAATCCGAACCGTCAAACGCGTCTCCGGCAACAAACAGCTGATAATCCGAGGTGAGCTGATATTGTGGCGTGGTGTTCCTGGTATAGCCAAAGGAATACCGGGTGTCCTGATATATAATCCTGCCAACGCGATAAGCGTGGCAGAACGGCTCCGGGGCGTGATGGCTTGCGTCCGAGGGATTGGTCAGCAGACACACCGCAAGAACAAGGCAGGCGACCGCGGCCACCAGTACCACCCAAAAGGCTGGCTTCTTCCAATTTGCAAGATTGTGGATGCGTCCTTTCGTGTTGCCCTCTCCAAAGGCAAGGGGCATGCCTGCAATGATGTGCTTTCCGGTGGCGAGGCTCAAAAGGGAAGCGGTATAGTCCGCCAGAACGCCCTCTCCCATCTTCTTCACCACAGCCTCGTCGCAGCTCATCTCCATATCCTTTCCGGAGAGGATGAAGGCTGCCCACACCAGTGGATTGAACCAGTGGATGCACAAGGCGGCGAAGGCCAGTGCCTTCACAATATGGTCGCCTCGCCGTATATGGTGCTGCTCATGGAGCAGGATGTAGGATTGCTCTTTCTCCTCCATAGTGGAGGGCAGATAGATTTTCGGACGGAACAGCCCCAGAACAAAGGGGGATGTGATGCCGTCCGCAAGATAGATGTTATCCCGCACCCGTACGGCAATCAATAGCTTTCTGCGCAAACGGATATAGGTGGCAAGACCGTAGATGACCATGACCAGCACACCTGCTCCCCAGACATAGGTGGCAATGAACACAGGACCCTCCAGCGGGTCAGCCCGCAGCTGTTCCTCGCCTTGGGGCAAGGTATCATTGATGACCTCGCTGACACCGGGGACGGGCAGGACAACGGACGGATACTCTGTGTGGACGATATTCTCCGGTACATATTCCATCACGCTCGTCAGCGTACCTGTTTCCTCTGTGGGAGCGTCAAGGAGATTGTAGAGGGAAAGACTGGACCCGATAGATATCGGGCACAGTAGCCGGAACAGCACCACGCCCCAAAGGGCGTAGGAGATGACCTTGGGCGCCTTTTTCAGAAGCAGGCGCAGTAGTATCACAAGGACAATAGCCACGCTTGCTGTCAGGCTCATATTTATCAGTTTGGGTAGAAACGAATAGAAAGACATGAAATCACCTCCGCAGCCCGTCAATGACCTTTTTCAGCTCCTCAACTTCCTCGTCCGTCAACTTGTTTCTGGAACCAAAGGAAACAAGGAACGCAGGCAGAGACCCGTCAAAGGTCTCCTCCAAAAACTTCTCGCTCTTTTGTGCGTAGAACTCCTCCCGGGAAATGAGGGAAGTGACCGTCTTTCCCGTGGTCTGAAAGATGCCCCGCTCACAGAGCCGGGACAGCACCGTATAGGATGTGGAACGCTTCCAACCAAACTCCTGTTCTGCCATCGAAGCAATTTCGCTGCGGGAAATCGGCTCGTTATTCCAAATGAAGTCAGCAAATCTGGATTCCAGAGGACCCATAGTAATCATAAAAAGCCTCCTCCTTTCTTTCTACATCATGTCGACAAAATAATTCTACATCATGTAGAAAAATAAGTCAAGAGAAAAGCACGCCGGAGATAGAATTTCGTCCGGCGTGCTGTTTTATCGCTCAGTTAACACCGATGGGAATAAGACCGAGGTCCTTAATTGCGTCCTGTCCTTCCACGCCACGAAGCCAATCGATAACAGCACGAGCGCTGTGGCCCTCCGGCAGGTCGGCGCGGATGACAGCATAGTATCCGTCGCTCAGGGAATAGGTGCCGTTCGCAATGTTTTCGGCAGAGGGGGCAACACCGTCATAGGAGAGGATTTTCAAGCTGTCTCCAATGCCGGTTATCTCCGTAATATTCTGGAGGTAGGTGTAAAGGGTATAGCCGATGGCATAGCTGTTGGTGGGTTTGCTGTCGAAGCCGCCATTGTGATAGAAGGCAACGAGGTCCAGAAGACCCTCCATAGTCAGCTCCGCATAATTCTTCTGGATGTCGGGATGCATTGGTTCATTCTCCAGCACCAGGTTATCCATCTGGGACTGGCTCCCGCTGTCAGCGTTGCGGCAGATGGGGACCAGCTCCCGGTCGGGACCGCCCAGTTCAGACCAGTTGGTGATGCCGTAGTCCAGATAGATGCTGCGAATCTGCTCCCGGGTGACGCCCTCGGTAGTGTTTTCCTTTGGGGTCACGAAGATAAGGGCCTCGGCCGCTACCTTCGTGAAGACCAGCTCCACACCGGCGTCCTCTGCCGCTTGCAGTACATCCTCGGAGGCATAGGGTACGAAGATAAGGTCTACCTCGCCGTCAATCAGCTTGTGGTAGGAGGGGACTGTTTTGGACGCTTCCAAGGAATACACTTTCTCGTATTCGGCGGTTCCCTCCTCGTACATGGCCCGGTGAATCGCCTTTACTATGCTCAGTGTAGAAGTGGAGCCGTCTATGCGGGGATAATTCTCGGCTGTGATGCCGAAGGCTTTGGCCGTGTCTGTCATCAGAGCATCTTCCGGAAGCGGGTCATCGGTAGTGGTGGGGGAAGGCGCAGTCGGCTTTGTGGTGCCAGCCGTTGTCTCCACCTCGTTGATGGCGACTTCCATGACGTTTCCATCGCCGTCATAAGTGACCACAACACGCTTCGCATTTTCTAAATCCCAGTATTCCCCATAGAAGCCGGAGAGGGTGCCGTCCGGTTCTCCCCATTGCTTCTGAACATCCTCCTGCGTATAGCCGGACAGTTTCTCGGCGGTCCATTCCGCGGATTCCTGCATCACAAGGTCGAGGGATGGGATGCCATCCACCTCGGTTTCGCCACAGGCGGCCAGAGCAATCAGACATGCAAGGGAGAGGAATAGAGCAAACAATCTTTTCATATAGGCGATTACCTCCTGCGGTGAAATTGCGGTCAATTCAGTTCAAACTCCGCGTAGAATTTATAGTTATCATAGTCTCCTGTACCGCGGAAATCCATGATTTCTTTTCCAATGCGATACCTGCCCGCACCGAGATTTGGATAGAGCCATTCGAGGTTGACGTCCCATTCCACAGTACCGTTCATGGGAATCATCCATGCTTCTGAGGTGAAAGCAACTTCCACCATATCCCGGGGCGTCGGCTCCCAGGTTCCATTAACCCAGGACTCCAGCCAGAAGGGGGCGCCGGTCATCAGCTCGCCGGTGGGGGCGCCGCCGGACTGGGTGCAGACAAGGGTGAGGCCTTTTGCTGTCACATCTTTCGCCGTCAGCGTCACGCCTAAATCAATGTCAGACAATTCAGAGGCAGGGCCGGAATAGAAGGAATATCGCGCTGTGCCGCCCCATTCCGGATTATTCCATTTGGCGGTCACTTCATAAATCCGGCTGTCTGGATACAGGTCAATTCTCCCGCCGGACACCGCGATTTCATCAGAAGGGGTGTCATAATTGCCCCAACAATCGGTACTCCAGCAACGGGCGGACAATTCATTAGGTGGGATATAGAAGGTCAGCTCAATGCTGACGCCATTTGCATCCAGAGCAGGTATGGTGTCCTTGCAGTCCAAAGGACTTGCGGAGTCGGCCTCTATCCCTGTAGATGTGCCATCTCCGTTGGGATAAATCCAGGAAAACGTGCCGGGGAGGGCAGTCGTTTCTTTGCCGTCACGCGTATCCCTGACAACAAGGGCAGGGGGCTGCTTCAACACAATGTCATCAGCACCCGCGCCGTTCGTCTGCACACTATCCGGTGCCTCAATGGGAGGTCTGGAGGGGTTTGATACAGAGAACCATTCACCTTCAATGACCAGATGGCTGTTATCGGGACCGCCAACGTAGTAGGTAAAGCCGGGGTAGTCCCCTTCGGTCAACTCAAAGGAATACATTTCTCCGCCCTCGGCGTCGCCGGGGGACTGCCCTTCCGCATAGGTCTTATGTTCATACTTCAATCCGGCCGCCCAATCGCGCAGGGTATCCACATCCTCGCCTTCTGCGGTCCATTCCTCTACTTGTCCGCTGAGGACATGCATGATGTCAACTTTGGTAACGTCGTCGCCAATGTAAGCGGCATAGGGACGGCCACTGCGGTCACCGGAGCCGGGGACATTTGTGTTGGAATCTGCTCCACAGCCGGCAAAAGAAAGAATGCATACGCAACTCAATAATACACCGACAATTCTTTTCATGTGAATTCCTCCGACAATTCAATCCACAAAATACGAGGTGAAGTCCATAATTTGTTCCGCCCTCAATATGGCATGCGGTTCAAATACACCGTCTTCATTTTCCTCTTGCTCGACCTCGGGCACCCCGGTATAGGTAATGTCCACCCAAGATGTTTTCGTTTCGTTTTCAACGCGGTATTCTTCCGGTAAGTACACGGTAAGAGCATAGGCAGCGTCGAAACCATGCTCCGGGTCTGTTCTGATATACAGGCTGTTTGTAGCAGGATATATTTCAGATATGAAGCCAGTAAACGAGGCGCTTTCCGGATGTACCATTGGCCCGGAGGAAATCGCAATATCCACCAGTTGGTCGAGATATCCGACATCAACTTCGCCATCAGTTACGATATAAGATTTACCACCGCAGTCAATCCATGGCGTAGGGCCATAGGGAAGGCTCAGTTTGGCAAGCTGATTCCCGTCGCCGTCATGGAAAAACAATTCATAGCCCAGAACCGAAGGTTCTACATTCTTTTGCTCTTTGAGAGGAAGCGCAGAGAAGTGTTTCACGATGACATCCACATCCGCAGCGCCATCCAAAACCACGGTGGCATAGGGTTCGACAGAGGCGCTGTCATAAGCGCGGATTTCAACCTTGACGGCGCCATCCAAATCATAAGGAAGACTGCTCCCGCTGCATCCCGCGAGGGCCAACAGCAGCGCCAGAGCAAGGATAAAAGAAGTCAGTTTTCTCACGGAAGCACCTCCCCATTCGATATATCTATATAGACGAAAAATGCGGTAAAAAGTTCCTGTTACGGCTCCGCGAAAGCGACGCTGACCAGCTGCTGAGGCCAAATCGTCTTAATGGTGGCTGGTTCTCCTTCATAGGTGATGATTACTTGGTCATCCATAGAATAATCATCAGCAGAGATGTCTGGGGGCAGAGTAACGGTGTAAACAAGGTCCTCTCCATCCGGCCGTACGCCAATGCGATTGGCATAGGGGTCCACACTATGGACGGCGCCATACAGAACATTGCTGGCATCCGCATCGTCATCGGGTGTCTCTGTCACGACAGTCATCAATATGCGCAGGAAATCATCTTCACTGACGCCGCTGGCGTCTACATACCAGCCGACATCATTTTGCAGAAGCTCCACATAGAAGCGCTGTGCGCCATTTTCGTCTACATAGGAGAAGACGGAGAGGTCGTGGCCATTCACAGAGGTGAAGCCAATCTGCTCCCCGGTCAAGGTGAAGATGTCATAGGGATGATGAAAGGCTTTGGTCAGCGTGATGTGCAGAGTCTGTGTACCGTCTGCATTTTCAAAGCGGACGCTGTTGCCATCATAGTAGGCGCCGCGCTCGCTGTTCTGATAGACGCCGTATCCTCGTTCGCTGTCGGCAAGGGACAGGTCGGGAAACGCCTCCTCGATAGGCAGTTCGATGCCGTAGTAGGAAAGCAGCTCCACATAGGTCATGGAAATATAATCCTCGCCCGGCAGAGCGATTTGCTGATATGTGGCGGGGTCCGGTTTGTCGACGAGATTGAAATGCGCTACAGGAAGTACCAGGTCAACAGGCAGCTCCGGGTCCACGGTCATGTAGCTCCCTTCGGTCACGCTGGCGACGGTTCCATCCTGGAATTCCCTTTCCTCCGGTTCGTCTATGGGTTCATTGAATGCAGGCTGTGAATCAAAGAGACCGCTGTGCCATGCGCCGAACCCGACAAGTGCGACAAGGCAGAAGCAGGACAGGGTGGAGACGATGCGCTTTGTGGCGCGCCTTCGCTCCGCAACGTATTTATCACGACGCTCCAGAATGGATTGCGCCACTTCATTATAATCCTTCATAGGTAAAGCCCTCCTTTTCCAGTTCTGACTTCAGAGCCAGCTTTGCCCGATAGAGGAGATTCGCAATCTGCCGGTTACTCCGTTTCATGACTTTGGCAGCCTGCGCATTGGTCAAATCCTCGAAGAAGATGAGATAGAGGATGGCGCTGTAGTCTGGGTTGATATTGTCCAGCGCCCGGTAGAGCATCCTCTTATCCTCCGACTGTATGTAAGAGCGTTCCAATAGGTCCGCCTCATCGCTCATATCCGCAGAATCCTCCATGGATGTGGAAGCTATCCTTGCGGCACGTTTCAGATAGTTCAGAGCAATGTTCCTGCCAATGGTATAAAGCCATGTCTTGAAGGTGTATTTGGCAGTAAAGCGGGGCCGTCGGGTCGCAAGCCGGAAAAAGGTCTCCTCCATCAGTTCCTCGGCGGTGTGGATGTTGTTCACATACCGGTTCAGGAACAGAATCAGACCGTCTTTATAGTCCCTTACTATCTCAACAAAGCCAGTGTCATCACCATCAAGGAAACGGCGGTAGCTACTTGCACCGTTATCCATGATTTTCTCCCTTCTGTGGTTTTGAGATGCATCCCTTTGTCTGTTAAACAATCGAAAGCAGGAATTATCTCACCGTATTGGCTGGATAATTTCTGCTTTTATCATAGCATATTTGTCAGAGAAGGAAAAATAGAGTTGATTTTTGGGTGGGGCAGAATGCCGAAAAAGCAAGACGGGCCGGGCTTTTTCCGGGATTTTGCCGTGACCGCAGGATGCAAAAGATTTCGACTCCGCCTGACAGGATTTGCAGCGCTGTCGAAGATACCATAAAAGCACTCCGGAGAATACATAAAAAATGAGGTCGTTATATGGAATCTATTGGTGGACGGCTGCCGTTCCAGCTTGTGCAGGAACAGTGGGGCGCGATAAACCACGTCGAGGAAGAATGCCCGGGCGTGTTCTATCTTGGGACAACCATGGGGATGGAGGACAGGGTGGGCAGAGAGATGTATGCAGTTCTCCCCTCAGCTGTCCCGGACATTATCTCCAGCGAAGCTATGGCCTACGGCACAGAGGCGGACGGCGTATATCTGTTTGAATATGAGGTGGAAAACAGCGGATGGGACATCATCAAGTATGAGATTCTTCGCTATAAGACAAAGGCGGGGATTGCGCTTGATGATATCGAATCCCTGTACTGCTCTGCTATCTATTCCGCGGATGTGTATCCCGAATACTTTGGAGGGCTTATTCCGCCGCGTTGTACGCCGTGGGGTCTTACGGTCCGTATGAAGAAAGCACAGGAAGGCATCTACTTTCTTGAGACAGACCAATGCGAATGGGTGCTGGCACTGGCACATCCCATATGGGATATCGAATTATCCGATGCCGTCAAGAAGATGGGGGCGCTGTGCGAGCATGATAAGGGGATGGGAGATAAATACGCACAATACCTATATTTCCAGAGGGACAAATGCGCCCCGGCAATCTATGAACTGTTGACGCACAGCGGATTTGAGAACCTGCGCAATTTTATCAGGTCTCAGGAGGTACTGGAGGCTCATGTCTATCGGCAGAACATGGAATATGCCGTGACTTACAATATGACGCAGGTGTCCGGCCATGGGAAGTGCGACATGCTCACTGACATCCTTGAAATGCTTGGCTGTGAAGGGGTGCGTGAGGAATTTGAAACGGAGGAACTGCAGAAGCGGCGCGAGGAGGCCTGTATCCGTCTGAACCCTGAACTGGCGGCGGAAGAACTGCTCCTACTGCCGAGATGAGGGAGGTGCTGTTGTGACAGAAGCAAGAAAACATCTGACAGAGCGGGAACTGGAAATCCTTGAGCTGAGGGAACAGAAGGTTTCGTATAGAATCATCGCAGAGAAATACGGCGTCTCGCAGAGCAGGGCACAGTCCATATACAAGCAGGCAAAAAGACGACTGCGGGAGGAGCAACGCAGGATACTGACACGCAAGGCGAACCAGATGATTGTGCCAACGGGCTTTTCCCGGTCGCAGTTGATTATCATCCGGGATGCGTTGTATACCTTGCGCCTGACAATAAGCAACAGCGTCACGCATACATGGAGGAATCTGACGGAGCTGGAAGAAAAAGACCCTGTGTATCAAAAAGCGGGACAGGTGCTCGTGATGGTGGAGAAATTACTTGAGAAGACAAGTGGGCAAGTGACGAACATGGTCGAGGAAAACACGAAGGAAACTGTCCCGGAGATGCTTGCCCTCATTCAAGATGTAAGACAAAAGAAAGGAGGCGGCGAAGAATGAGGGCAACAGGAATTACAAGGCGTCTGGACAAACTTGGCCGCATCACACTTCCCATGGAGCTTCGCCGCAGTATGGAGATTGGTGATGATGACTTGTTGGAGGTCTTTGTGGAGGGCAATAACATCGTCATGCAGAAGGTCGAGCGAGGCTGCATGCTCTGCGGGCAGGTAAAGGATACAGTAGCTTTTAAAGCAAAGCGGGTGTGTAGAAACTGCTTAAAGGACCTGCATGCCCTGTAATGATGCGAGGAGGAGGCTGCGGTGTCGCAGCCTCCCTTCTTTTAGTCTTACGATGCAGAATGTTCCTTTAGTGCCAATATCACTTCCCGTTCCGCCAGCATCTCATCGATTTCCGCATTGGTGGGCTGCGACACATTCAGCATGGATATCTTCACCAGTATCGGTTCCGCGTCCATGAAGTTCATGGTACGGCTGGATTGGCAGACGAACCATCCGGTGGGGGAGCGGGGGAACCACTTGGTCACATCGCGGTCATCATACCGCGGGTCCTTGGCAATGGTCTTGACGATGACATTGACATCATCCTCTGTCTTGACTTTGCCGGCAAACACCAGTCCTGCGTTGGCTATAATGGATTTCGGCATATCCGCAATCTTCTGCGTGATAGCGAAGATGAACAGACCGTAGCCGGCGGACTGGTCCAGAATCTGCTCAAACTCTGACTGGCCGGAAAGTCCCATCTGCGTATTTCCAGTGCCAGCGGTGTCTGAGCCTGTCAGCACCTCGTTGGCCTCCTCGATGACCAGGACTGTCTCATACTGGTCAGGGGCCAGATACCCGTTGGGCTGTGCGATGGCGTAGCGGTAAAACCCCGCCGTGATGACGCCGAAAATGAAATTCTTGAAGGTAGATTCCAGACCCTTGGACTCCAGAATGGTGATGTCGTCGGCGCCGATGATGTCGTCAACGCCGAGGCCATCCGCCTCGCCAAACAGCCGCCGTTCAATGGAGAAGGGACGTCCGAATGCGGACAGACGTTCCAGTAAGCGGGCATAGGCGTCTTTGGTATCGTTGCCGCCCCGTCCTCGTGCGCTGGTACCGTCATCCATTTGGCGCTTGTAGTAGGTCATGCGCTCGTAGGCTTTAGCGAAGGTGACGTTGCTGGACAGCAGAGGTACTTCGTCTTCCCATCCCGGTTTGCCGTAGACGTCGAAGACACCGGTCTCCTCATAGAGGGAGTAGAAGGTCTCTGCCATCAACTGCTTGCCGCGCTCCAGAAGACCGTAGGCCCGGCAATAGATTTCGATAAGGACGTCCACCCAAATCTGGGGGATGACGCCTCTGGGTATTTTGCAGGGATTGAAGTGCAGGGGATGGAAGTTGGGATTACCCATGGAATAGAACCGGAACCGTTCCGGCTCCACGAACCGGGCGAGTCCACGCCAGTCCTGCTTCGGGTCCATGCAGATGATGCGCAGCCGCTTTCCCGTCTTACTGCGCCGGATACGGGACAGCTCGGCGACAAAACGCATAGCGGCAACTGTTTTGCCGGAACGGGATGCGCCGGTAAAGAATCCATGCATCAGCTCCTTTTCCGAAATGCGGTAATCGTAGGGCGTGGTATAGCCGTTATGCATGGAGTAGCGCTCTGCCGAGAGGATGGACCCCATGTAAATCTCACCCTTGAGCATGGAGGGGACAGCAAACTTGGGTACATCGCCTACCTCGGCAAAGATGCCGCCTTCGGAAACACGGGGCAGGTGGGTATAGGCCACAAACTCCTTGGGCAGCAGGACGGTGGAGTATTTATACTCCTGTACCC
>JAFQPT010000260.1 GCA_017411665.1 Oscillospiraceae bacterium
CATGTCATCCTGGCCACTATTTCCGGCAAGCTCCGGATGAACTACATTCGTATTCTGCCCGGTGATAAGGTTACCGTTCGTATGTCTCCGTACGATCTGACCCGTGGCCGCATCACCTGGAGAAGCAAATAATTAGGAGGTTCTTAGTATGAAAGTTAGACCTTCCGTAAAGCCCATGTGCGAAAAGTGCAAGATCATCAAGCGCAAGGGTAAGGTCATGGTTATCTGCGAAAACCCCAAGCACAAGCAGAAGCAGGGCTAAGCAGAACAGGGCTGTTACCAATATATAAAAGGTCCTGAATTAAAAACAATTCCCCATTAGCCACACCGCGAGCGGTAAGCTCCCTCCGGCGGGATGAAGCCCCGTGAGCAAAGGTGTGAAAAACAAACAAACATCACTCGAAAGGATGAATGATTAGTATGGCACGTATAGCCGGCGTCGACCTGCCTAAGGACAAGAGAATTGAAATCGCTCTCACCTACGTCTACGGTATTGGCAGGACCACCGCAACCAAGATTCTGGAAGAAACCGGAATCAACCCCGACATCAGAGTTAAGGATCTGTCTGACGAAGACGAAGCAAAGATCCGTGACATCATTGACGAAAAGTACCTGGTAGAAGGCGACCTGCGTCGTCAGACCGCTCTGGACATCAAGCGTCTGACCGAAATCGGCTGCTACCGCGGCCTGCGTCACAGAAAGGGCCTGCCCGTTCGTGGCCAGCGCTCCAAGACCAACGCTCGTACCCGCAAGGGTCCCAAGCGTACCGTCGCTAACAAGAAGAAGTAAGGAGGTAACTGAATTATGGCAAGTCCTAAGAAAAAGGTTGTACGTACTCGTCGTAGAGAACGTAAGAACGTTGAGAAGGGTCAGGTTCATATCAGCTCTTCCTTCAACAACACCATGGTAACCATCACCGATACCCACGGCAACGCTCTGTCCTGGGCATCCGCAGGTGAAATGGGTTTCCGTGGCTCCAGAAAGTCCACCCCCTTTGCAGCTCAGACTGCTGCAGAAACCGCAGCTAAGGCAGCTATGGAACATGGCCTGAAGTCCGTCGAAGTATTCGTTAAGGGCCCCGGCCAGGGTCGCGAAGCAGCGATCCGTGCACTGCAGACCGCAGGTCTGGAAGTCACCATGATTAAGGACGTACCTCCCATTCCTCACAATGGTTGCCGTCCTCCCAAGCGTCGCCGCGTCTGATTTTGGGAAGGAGGAAATAGACTATGGCAAAAAATATGCAGCCCATTGTTAAGCGTTGCAGAGCGCTGGGTATCTCTCCCGCAGTTATGGGCTATACCGAAAAATCCAAGCTTGGCTCCACCAAGCGTAATCCCGGTGCTAAGAAGAGAACTAAGAAGAGCGAATACGCTAACCAGCTGAACGAAAAGCAGAAGGTAAAGTTCATCTACGGCATCCAGGAAAAGCAGTTCCGCGCATACTACGAAAAGGCTGCTAAGGCTCCCGGCATGACCGGCGAAGTTCTGCTGCAGACCATCGAACGTCGTCTCGACAACGTTATCTTCCGTCTGGGTCTGGCTAAGACTCGTCGTGAAGCTCGTGAGATGGTATCTCACGGTCACTACACCATCAACGGTAAGGTAGTAAACATTCCTTCCTTCCTGGTAAAGCCCGGTATGGTTATCGGCGTTAAGGAAACCAGCAGAAGCATTGAACGCATCAAGGGCTTCATGGAAGAAGATGCATTCCGCGGCCTGCCCAAGTGGCTGACCTACGATGCAAAGAAGGGTGAAGGCACTGTTATTGCAATGCCCGCTAGAGACGATATCGACTTCGAGGTTGCTGAACACCTGATCGTCGAATTGTACTCCAAGTAATCTTTTGACCCTCACAATTGGTAAGCTGAACACCACCGTATCGTTTGTGATACACAAAATTCTTAAGGAGGGTTATTAAATAATGATCGAAATCGAGAAGCCTCGTATCGTATGTCTCGAAACACCCACTGATGATTCTTACGGTAAGTACATCATTGAACCCCTGGAACGTGGTTACGGTACCACTCTGGGTAACTCTCTGAGAAGAGTACTGCTCTCTTCTCTGCCCGGCACCGCTGTTACCAGCATTAAGATTGCCGGCGTACAGCACGAATTCAGCTCCATTCCCGGTGTTAAGGAAGATGTAACTGAAATCGTTCTGAACGTAAAGAGCATCATCGCTAAGCTGCACTGCGCAGGTCCCAAGACCGTGTACATTGAAGCAGCAGGCGAATGCGAAGTTACCGCAGGCGATATCAAGGCAGACGCAGAAGTTGAAATCCTCAACCCCGATCTGCACATTGCTACTCTGGGCGCAGGCGCATCTCTGACCATGGAACTGACCATCGGCCACGGCCGTGGCTACGTGGTTGCTTCCAAGAACAAGACTGCTACCATGCCCATCGGTACCATTCCCGTAGACTCCATCTACACTCCCGTTCTGAAGGTCAACTACACTGTGGAAAACACTCGTGTAGGCAACCAGACCGACTTTGACAAGCTCACTATCGAAGTCTGGACCGATAAGACCATCACCGCGAGAAATGCTCTTTCTCTGGGTGCAAAGATCTTGGTAGACCATTTCACCATCTTTACCGACCTGTCTGAAACAGTCGGCGGTACTTCTACCGTGGTGGAAAAGGCTCCCGAACAGAAAGACAAGCTGCTTGATATGACCATCGAAGAGCTGGATCTCTCCGTACGTTCTTTCAACTGCTTGAAGAGAGCAAACATTAACACCGTTGAGGATCTGATCAGCAAGACTCAGGACGAGATGATCAAGGTCCGCAACCTTGGCAGAAAGTCTCTGGAAGAAGTTGAGCACAAGCTGGCTCAGCTGGGACTGTCTCTGGCAAGCGACGACAATCAGTAATTCACAGTTAAACCTTAGGAGGTTAGTAATATGCCCGGTACTAGAAAGCTCGGCAAGACTACCGATCAGCGCAAGGCAATGCTGCGCCAGCAGGTAACTGATTTCCTGGCTAATGGCCGTATGGAAACCACCGTTACTCGCTGCAAGGAGATCGCTCCTCTTGCTGAAAAGATGATTACCCTGGGTAAGAAGGGCGACCTGGCAGCATACCGTCAGGCTCTGGCATTCATTACCCGTGAAGAAGTTGCGCACAAGGTATTTAAGGAAATCGCTCCCAAGTACGAAGCACGCAACGGCGGTTATACCCGTATCACTCGCGTCGGTCCCCGTCGCGGCGACGCTGCTGAAATGGCAGTTATCGAACTGGTATAATTTATATCAAAGCACCAAACGGCTGCAGCACTCAGTTGCAGCCGTTTTTTGTGCATAATAAGGAATATCCCCCAGCTTCGCTGCGCCCAGCAGCCCCCTTTAGGCAAGGGGGCCTGAAAACGATGCTGCACCAATGCCTCCCTTGCCTAAAGGGCTCGACGCGTTAAGCAAACAGTCCGTTGGACTGTTTGTAGCTAAAGAGCGGAGCAATCTGTGATTGCGACGTGGAAGGGACCACACGAAGTGTGGTGGAGGGATACACCAATAACTTCAATCCCAATAAACCATGCCTGTTTCTCGCGGCTGCAGCTTAAGACGATACGAAATTCGCTTGCGAATTTGAAATAAAAAAGCTGCTGAGGCGAAAAGGACGAGCAACAAAATGAGCGCTCTTTGCGAGCGTTCTTTCAAGCAATTGTCAAGTCAATCAAAATCAGACATAAAAACCATAGCGCTCGCAAAAAGCGATATGGAGTTTGCGAGGATGTTATGATTTTTTACTTTACCGGCACCGGCAACAGTCAGATGGTGGCTGAGACCATTGCCGAATGCAATCATGATACCGTTGTCAGCATTGCCTCTGCCATGAAGGCGGACCGCTACGACTATACCATCGGCTTCGATGAGCCTGTCGGCTTTGTCATGCCTGTGTACTACTACGGCATTCCCATTCAGATTCCCGCATTCGTCGAGAAGCTGAACCTCAGTGTGAAGCCCCGCTATGTCTGGACCTGTCTGACCTGCGAGGGTCTGACTGCAGGTGCGGGCGGGATGCTGACGAAGGTGCTGCGGGATAAGGGCTGGGCGCCCGATGCGCGTTTCTCCTGTCCTGTTGTCAATAACGCAGTGGTAATGGGGCATCAGCTGCCTGTGACCAATGTGGAAGGGCTGCTGGACCGCGCGCAAAAGCGCAGTGTAAACATTGCCGCCTATATCAAGGAACGCCGCAAAGGCGGATTTGATGACTGTGCGGGAATAGCTGCCGATTATATCACCGCACAAAACTACGGTGCTTATCAAAAAGGCCGTAAGACCAAATATTTCAGCACCACCGACCGCTGCATTGGCTGCGGCATCTGTGCGCTGGAGTGCCCCGCAAGTGCCATTGAGGTACGTGACGGCACTGCCAAGTGGGTGAAGGAGCGTTGCTATTACTGCCTGCGCTGCATCAATGGCTGTCCCGAGAACGCAATCAAGTTTAACAATCAGGACAATACCCACACTTTTATGAATCCAAGAGTCAAAGGAGATGCATAATATGCCTTTGGAATTGTTTGCAGGTACACTCAATCGCTATTACAGCGACGTGGAAACCGCTGAAGAAGCGGCTCGTACCAATGAAATCGTCTGCCATTGGCGTGACACCATCATCGGTGCGGTGAAGAAGGCTGCACCCGAGGCAGAGCCCTGGGAAGAAGCAGCGGACAAGGAATATCTGGTGGCACAGCTGGACAAGCTGCACATGGGTGCGCTGCTGACCTATGCCGCAAACGTTGCTTACGGTCAGAAATGCCGTGAGACCGTGTACCCCGGCTGGAACTGGGAAGCAGAGCAGGCAGTGCAGAGCGCACGTGCCGACAGAACCTTGAATCTGAGCCTGCTGAAGGGTGCAAGCTGGTGGCTACCTGTGCAGACCCCCATTATGCTCCGCGGCGAAGTGCCCACAGGGGATGTGGTGACCATTGCATCCACAGGCGCGCTGATGCTGGAGCTGCTGCGCATCAATGAGCTGGGCTGGAAGGCTGATGAAGAGGAAGTCATCGGCTGGCTGGGTCTGGAAGGAAAGATGCCCGAGGACGCGAAGCGCTATTCCACCGAATCCCTGGCGAAATATGCATACAGCGCATTCTGGCAGCTGGCAAAGTTTTCCCTGCAGACCGGTGTGCCTATCATTTTGGATTAAAATCGCGAGCATTTCTGCTGAAATGCTCTATCGCTGACGCGACGCGATTTCAAGGGGAACCGACCAAGGTTCCCCTTGAGAACCCCTCCTTCTCCAAGTGCGGTGTTTGATAAGAGTTTTAAAACGGACTCCTTCATGGAGTACAGAAAATATTGTGTAATATACGGTCTCCTGTTACAGGAGGCTTTTTATTTTCCTTGCATATTTTTCTCATTTGGTGCATTCTATGAATAGAGTAAGAAAACAGCACACTCCATTTCGGAATGTGCTGTTAGTTGGATTCTTTCAATAATTCGCCGGCGCTGCATTCCAGTACCTGCATGATTGCTTTGAATTGTGATGCTTTGATGTGCTGTGTATTGGCTTCGATTTTGCTGAGACTGAATGTGTTCAGGTCTACGCCCAGCAGATTGACTTGACGAATCAATTCTGTCGCCTTCATGCCCCGCTGCGTGCGAAGCCGCTTGATGTTGCTGCCAATGAGAATATTGTCATCGTTTTTGATGTATAATGTTTCCATGCAGCACACCTCCAAACCATTTGCTGAAATAAGCAAGTTTTTGTTTATTATATGGTTTGGATATGTTATAATGTTGCTTGGATGAGCAATAATGTAGAAATGCGCAAAAAATGAAAAAACAGCACACTCCATCGGAAGTGTGCAGTTATTCGCTGTCGGGTACGTAGCAGACGATATCCTCTATGCGGCAATCCAGAATTCTGCAGAGATTGTCCAGAGTGGAGGTTTTTACCACCGCGTTTTCACGCAGTCGCTGCAGCTGTGCGTTGTCAACGCCGTGGTCTTTGATCAGACTGTACTGACTGATGTTTTTTCGTTTCATGGTTTCCCATAAGGGATCGTATTTGATCATTTTACTTCACCACTTGTATTTTACCTGTGGGAAAGTTATAATAATATTGTGCGTGTACGCACCATAATCGGCGGATGAAAAATAAAAAAATTCGACAAAAACCAACAAATTTCCGTGGGGTTCTGCGGTATAATTGTCCCAACAACAAATTCTGACATGAGGTGATCTGTTATGACGCTCAACTACTTTAAGGATCATATGTTTGACCTGCTCAACGAAAGCGACCTTCTGGACGTGTACGATATTCAGATGACGGAAACGGGATACCGTGTCACGGTGCATGACGGCTCCGAATTTGAGATTGCGATTACCGACGCGACCCCCAGAGACAATATTGTGCAGCTGTTTCCGTGTAAATGAATCAGAAAAACCGATCTATGATGGAAGTCATAGGTCGGTTTTTTGTTTTGGGAATGCACGGTTCTTGCTAAATCGAAGTTTGAAGAGTTGGTAAACTGCCGCAACCTTGCCTCCCCTTGCGAAGGGCGCCCCTTGTGGGTGTGCAGAGCTGAGGGGGACCGCTTGCGGTTGAGAGGTCGAAAAACATGCGGAAACGTTTGTAAAATCGACCTCTCAGTCATTTTGCTGCGCAAAATGCCAGCTCCCCTTATCGAAGGGGAGCCAAGCGCCTCTTTTAACTCTTCCCTTCAAACTTCGATTTATCGGGGGGTGCGATTAACGCCAGTTTCCCGATACGCCATCGGGGGCATCGGCGCGATTGGGCGTAGAACGTCCGCCGTTTGTCTGCGTAAACCGCTCGTCGTGACCTGTGACAACAGGGGGCTTCTCATCCTTGAGGAAGCACTTCTTGTCTTCAATGGCGGGCTCGTACAGGGTTTCCGCGTAGTCAAATCGTTCCATATGATCGTTTTCCATATCATACACTCCTTTCTCGGAGATTAGTATGGTCGAATCATTTCCCAATATGTAAAAAGCACCCGAGTGGGTGCTTTTTTCAATATTTGGTGTAGGGGTCAAAATTGTTTGCGGGGGTATTGGTATTCTTGGAAGAAGTACCGTTCTTGCTTTCGTTCTTCGCATCCTTCATAGACTGCACCTTCTGCTGTGCATCGGATGTGGTGTTCTTTTGATTCTTGTTTTTAGCCATTGTCAATACTCCTTTGTATAGGGTACTCACAGTATGCCCGCAAACAAATTTTTTATGCAAATATTACAGCAAATTCGTGAAGCTGCGGATGGATTGATGTCCCGCATTGCACAGCGCGGCAAATTCCTCTTCTGTGTGGCGGTCATATACGGCGACACAGTAACAGCCTGCGGCATTGCCGGTGGACAGGGCGGTCAGATTATCGTCAAAGAATGTGATATCTGAGGTTTTGCAGCCGATGCGGGCTGCCACGGCTTCATAGACTCGTACATCGCCCTTTGCAATCCCGTAATCCTCCACGGACCACACACAGTCGAACAGGTCATAGACTCCGTTATGCTGCAGGCAAATGTCCGTGACAATATGGGGACTTGCGGTAAGTACGTAGAGCCTTGCGCCTTCTGCTTTTCGCTTGCGCAGGTACTCGCCGACACCCGCCTTGAGCGGGATATGGTTGGCGTATTGCTCCACCAGCTTGTTTTCAATGCGGTGCACGATTTCCGCAACCGTGCCGCTGACACCCATCGTCTGATACAGCTCTGCACTTTTGGTGTAGCCAAGTGGGGTCAATACCTTCACGAGGTCGGGTTCATAGGGAATACCTTCCTCATCCAGCACACTCAAAATGCCGCGGGCATAGCGCGCCATGGAATCAACCAGAGTACCGTCCAAATCAAATACGCAAATATCAGTCATGTTGTCTCACTGCCTTTCGGGAATAGTATAGCAGATGCGGACAAAATATGCTATCATAAAAAAAGAAGGTGATGGGATGAAAGGAACAGTTTATCTTTCCTACAGCGGACGAAATTGCGAAGCGGTGCTGCAGGTGATGGAGCACATTATCCGCGGCGGTTACGCCCTTGTCTGCGACTGTATGCTGCCTGCGAGTGAGTCCTTTGAGGGACGGGTATCCCGTGGCGTGACGCAGGCAGATTTGGTGGCAGCGGTCATCACAGAGGATGCCAAGGACTGCCCCTATATGGCGCGGGAGCTGGAAATTGCATTTGTTCAAAAGAAGCGGGTGCTTCCCGTTGTGGTCGGTGAGGCGCAGCTTCCCGATGCATTTACATTGCGGCTGCAGAACTGTATATCTGTGTCGGACTTTCCCACCGAGGCGGAAATGGCAGCAGTGATGGCGGGGATCACAAAGCAATGCGGGAGGGAGTGAGTGCATATGCTTGCAATACAAACGTATCTGTTTAAAATCGGGACGAAAATCCCCTTTACCCAATGGCCCGATCTTGTGCAGACCTATCTGCGGCAGCAGGGGCTGACCTATGACAGCTTTCACTATTACTTCGAAGGCGGATTTTACAGCTGCCAAAAGGCAGTGAAGGACTGTCCGAAGATGGAGCCCATCCGAGAAACCTTTCCCCCCGAAAGTGTGGTTCACAGACTGTATCTGACGAATCTGGAGGATGGTACGGGATGTACGGAAGCGGACATCATGGCACTTCTGCCGAAAATCTACCGTCGCTACGGATTTAGTGACACCTATCTGATATATCAAGATGTGGATTTCTTTTCCAACCGTATCCCGCGTATGGAAAAGCACCCCTGCAAACACCCGACCGACATCAAAGGGGCGAGCATTGCGTGTTTCCGAGACGGAGTATTTCCCAAGCAGAGCGGAATCATTCTGCGCATCGTAATTGGGGACGGGCAGAAGGCGGCGGACCCTACATCCTATTTGGAAGGCATGAAACAGCTGCTGCCCGGCATTGACTGCACGGAGTACGTAGAGTGCTGCCTGAGCGAGGAGGAGCAGGCGCGGTATGATGCGCTGCATGAGGCGGCTCTGCCTTTGGTGGAGCGGGTGCGCGGTGATGCGGAGCAGCGGTTTCCGAAACGGGTTGACCGCGACGATTACCAAACACCGAGTCTCAACGCAGCGCCCTTTGTAAAGCGGCTGTGCAAGCGGTACGGATACCGATACATCAGGCACGAAAACAGCACCTGCGGCGTAGAAAAGCGTACGCCAAACGGACACTGCTTAGTTGTGTACATCGGCGTGACCCCTCTGGGAAAGCACCTTCGGGTGATGGCGGAACTGCAGGGGGTCGGATTTGACCATTGCATCGGTGCGTGCAGCTGGGGCCCACCGAATCAGCAGGAGCTGGAATCCTATCTGACGGAGGTTTTCACGGTGCTGGAAACCGTGGCAGGGGAGTCTCTGGCGGCACTGGATGCCCATTATCCGCCCACACCTCACTGGTATATGCCTAAAACGTAAAACAAATAAAAAAGACACCTCATTTGAGGTGTCTTTTTTATTTGTTTGGGTTATCGGTCGTCACGCTTTCTTCTGTACAGAATTGCGGTGACGGTCAGAGCTGCAAGGCTCAATCCGAACAGTCCTGCCCACAGGCCCACATTGCTGGTGTCGCCTGTTGCGGGGTTGACCGTGACGGTGAAGGTGCCGTTTGCAGAGCCATCGGCGTAAACCACTTCGATGGTGTGCTTACCGGTCTTCAGTGTGTCAAGGAAGTCGGTCTTCAAGGTGATGATGGTGCTGCCTTCCTTGGCTTCGTAGTACTTGGTATTGAGGGTGTTGCCGTCTACCTTTACTGCGGTGAAGCGGCTGAATGCACCGTTTGCGGTGAAGCGCAAGCTGTTGTCGCTGCCGACGGTCCACTTGCTGCCGTTGCCCTTGACGATTTTATAGGTGACCATGTCGACCAGCTTGTTCAGCTTCTTTGCGGTGTCTTCGTCCACCATAGTCTTTTCGTGGTCGCTCAGCGCATCGTATTCTGCCTTTGCAGCCAGTACTTCATCGCGGGTGTCAGGGTCGTCTGCTTCCGCAGTTTCGGGCAGGCTGTCAATCAGCTCTTCCACTGCTTCTACGTCCTCGATGGAGTCCAGAGCCTCGTCGATGCGATCGATGGCATCTTCGATGATTTCCCGTTCTTCATCGGTGTAGTTGTCGCCGTAGTCTTCCAGAGCCTGTTCCAGGTCTTCCTTGGCCTGTTCCAGTGCTTCCTTGTCTTCGGTCTCAACGTTTTCGGAGGTGATGTCCAGTGTGTCGTTGACTGCGTCGGTGTCTACTGCATCCTGTGCGTCATTCACAGCATCCAGCAGGTCTTCCGCATCGTCCTTGATGTCATTGAGTGCCTTCTTTTCGTCGGCGGGCAGAGTCTTGTCCTTCAGAAGCTCTTCCACTTCTTGGATGATGTCCTCAAGAATGGGTTCATCATCGGAGTTGACATTGCTGTCGGTCAGGTCTTCCATAGGCTTTGCCAGCTCGGCGATGGGCTTCATAGTGACGGTGACGGTGGTTTCGTTGCCTGCCTTGTCGGTTGCCTTGATGACGAAGGTCTGATTCTGATCGCCTTCGATTGCAATGGGATTGGGAACCTTGATGTCGTTGATGAACATTTTGTCAAGATTCTTGTCCTCAGCGGAGACGGTGGTTGTGGTGTAGCGGGTTTCACCGTCTTCCACACCCTTGATGACGGGAGCGGTCAAATCGAATACCATGCCGTCAGTGGAGACGTAGGTGACGTTGCCTGCCTTGTCAGCTGCGCGAACGTAGCACACTGCGGTAGCTCCATCCACAGCGGGAATCGTGATTTCACTGCTGTTTATCAGTTCGCTCCAGCTGTCCGCGGACAGGGCTTCCAGTGCAGAGCGGGTCATTTCTTCCGTTGCAATGAAGTATTCAACCTTTGCAATGCCGGTGAAGGCATCGGATGCGGTGACGTTGGCGGTCAGGGAGACGTTGCTGTACAGATTGAAGGAGACGGGGCTGACCAAATCGGTCCGGGTGTTTTCGCCCAGCTTCACTTCTACGGTGGGTGCTGCGGTATCCTTGACGTTGACGATGACCTTGCCTGTGAGAACCTCGTAGTTTGCGGTGTCATCGGGGGTGAAGGTGTAGGTCAGCTTGTTGTCACCAAGCTGCAGCTGCTGTCCTGCGTCCAGTGCCAGTGTGCCGTCCACAGTGGAATCGCTGCGTACAATTGTGATTGCGCTCAGTTCCAGTGTGTTTTCCACATCGGATGCAGTGACGGTGCCGATGTAGTCATCTGCCTTGGCAATGGTGACGGTGATGGATTCAGGCTCAGTGTCGAGGTGATTTTCATCGCCTGCGACCATGTACCATACGGTGTAGGTGCCTGCATCCTTCTTCTGCAGAATGGTTTGGGTGTAGGTGCCGTTCTGTGCAAAGGAATATATCATTCTACCGCCGCTTGCTTCGCCGCCGGTGAACAGATTCTGCTTTTCACCGTTATAGGTGAGGGTGTTGGGGGTAGGAGCTGCGGTGACAGAGGAGGCTGCCTTCAAGGTGGTGACGGAAACGGTCTCTGTTTTGAGGTTGCCTGCGGTGTCGCGTACATTCACGGTGAAGTTGTATGTGGAATTGGGCTTCATGCCGCTGATGGAGAAGCTGCCGTTGCCCTTCGCAGTGATGATGATACTGTCGAATTCATGCAGTGCGTTGATGGATTCCACACCGGACAAATTGTCCTCTGCGTTGATAGTCAGCACAGCGGAGGAGTCGGTGATGTCGGAGAACACTGCGCTTTGGATGACAGGCGCAGTGCCGTCTACATGGATGCTCAGCTCTGCAGTCATCTTCACGGGCTGTGCGCTGCTGTTGGATTCGGGGCGCAGCCAGTAGGTGAGAGAGTCGTACTTGCCGTCGGCGGGACAGAAGTCCGCACCGTAGGTGCCGTCCTCGATGGTGCTGATTTGATAGCCTTCGGGGGCGGTTAGTGTTGCCACGGTGTACCAGTCGTCATTGCCGTTGGGGGTTGCGGGGGTCAGTACCGCTTCGGGAATGGTAATTTCGAAGGAGACGGTGACCTTTGCAACGCCCAGCTGAATGGATGCGGTGTGGGTGCCTACACTTGAGCAGCCGTCTGCACAGCAGTAGGTGGCGGCGGGGGTGTAGCCGTCAACAGCGCCTGTCACCGTTGCGGTGACGGGGTTGCCGTCGTAGGTCTTGCCTTCCGCAGCCAGAGCGACGGACTGCTCGGTGTCGGGGCAGAAGCCGTCGGTGTTGGCGCAGACCGCGGTGATGGTGTCGGTGGTGTCATCTGCGGTGTAAGTAAATTCATGCATATGCTGAACTACGTACAGGGTACCTTTTTCGAAGCCGTGGGAATAGTTTGCGGTCACATCTCTTTCGCCGTCCATGATGCGGACGGATGTTACTTCGATAATCAGTACATCCTCATAGGTGCCCGCAGTGGCGAAGTAATTATCGTCTTCGGTAATTGCATTGACCACGACTTCGGCGGTCAGCGTGTGACCGTCTGCCAAAGCACCGTCTGTGACAGAGAAGCAGTTGGAGTTGATCGCGCCGTTTACGATCACTGTCTGGTCGTCTGCCTTGATGGTCAGAGGTGCCTTCTCAACGACGAAGTTCTTGTAGAGGGTGAAAACATCCTTCGTGTAGTAGTTGCCCAGACCAACGATCACTGCATAATATCTATCGGATGCGTTGATGCAAGAATCGGAGGTCGTATGATCGCCAAACCACTTGGTGGGTTTCCCACTTTCCATCTTTTCGGCCATCATATAAATCACCTTGTAGTCCGTGCCCTTGGTCAGAGTCTTGCCGTTCAAAGTCACGGTGACGGCGGGCTGATGGGACTTGCCGTCGTAGGTGAAGGTGTCCTCGTCCAGAGTGACGGTGGCGGTTTCCAGAGAAGCCTTGACGGTTACGCTTTCCTCGGCGCTCAGAGCGGTCACGACTTCATCGCTGTCGTTGACCATGACATAGCCGTCGGGGAGCTTGGGGGAGAAGGTTCCGCTGCCGTTGTTTTTCAGCGTGTAGCCCGCGGGGTCAATGGCAGTCAGATCGATCACGCAGCTGCTGCCGAAGCCTGTAATCATGGCGCGGCTGCCTACAAAGCTGCCGCCCTTGACGGTCAAGGTGGAGTCGTAGGACAGGAATACGCCGTCAAGCTTACCCTCAAAGGTGCCGCCTTCGATGGTCACCTTGCCGCCTGTCTGATAGATGGCATTGGTGTTTGCGGACAGGAGTTTGCCTCCGCCCACACTGTCCTTGATGGTCAGATTTGCGCTGCCCAGTACGGACAAAGTGCCTTGATTGGAGGAAAGGGTCTTGCCGTTCAAGTCCAGAGTAAAGGTGCCTTGATTGGTATAGGATGCGGTGCTGCTGCCGGAGGTCAAGGTGATATCGTCCAGCAGGGTCAGTGTGCAGCCGCTGATCCCTTCCGCTGCACGCAGTGCCTTGTGGATGCTTTCATAGAAGGTATCGCCTACCTTGGCAGGATACTGATAGCCGCAGTTGGGGGTGGTGCACTTGCCGTTTGCATCGGGTGCGTGCTCTGCCAATTCGCCGTAGGCGGTGCCGCAGACAGTGCAGACAGCCTTTGCAACGCAGGTAGCCGTGCCGCCGTAGCAGGACTCAACAGCTTCGAGCTTGCAGAGGGTGCAGGTGTAAATGTGGTTGTTGCTGCCGCTATTTGTGCCTGTGGTGTGGCTGCTGCCGATGTGATAGCACAAACCGAAGTCGGTGCTGACGGTCACAGCGGAAGCGGGCATGATGAAGCTGTCGTTTTCAACGGTCACGCTGCTGCCGTTTCCGTCGGTGACAGTCCAGCCGCCAAACAGATAGCCTTTATCGGCGGTGGCGGTCAGAGTGACGGTTTCACCCACTGTTGCGGAGGTCTTGTCAGCGGTGACAGTGCCGTTGGTGATGCCGCTGTCGATGGTGACAGGGAAGCTCTGCTTCTTGGTGCAGCCGCAGACACCTTCGATGAAGACATGGTCAGCAACGCCGGTGTAGTTGCAGACAGAGCAGCTGACGGTGTGGGTGAGGTCATCCTTGGGAGTGATGCTTGCATTGGGATGCGCACAGGAGAGCGTTACCACGCTGTTTTTTGCGAAGCTTCCGTCCGTGAGGTTGGAGTCCGTGGAGGTCAAGCTGTGCTTGTCGGAATCGTATTTCAGATTTTCCACGGGCAGGGGCTGGCTGGAGGATACGATATTAACGGTGTATTCTGTGCCTGCCGCATTGGTGAAATTCAAAACAGCGAGAAGCGTGGTTGGATGGAAGCAGCGGATATCATATGCGCTGCTTCCGTGGATGATGGAAGTGCCGCCAATGTTTAGGGTACCGCCCAGTGCGGAAATTGCACTGTAGTTGGGAGCCGCGACAGAACCACCGTTCAGATTCAATATACCGCCTTCAATTTCAATGGCTACCGTACTTGTGGAGACTTTTATAGTACCTGCAGTCAGCGTGAAGGTGCCGTCGTCTATCGCAACGGGCTCAGCGCCAATAATCCCATCTGCAACGGAAAGGGTACCGCCGTTCAAAACCACATGGCCGCCGTTCATCCGAAGTGTTTGTCCGCTGTGATTGTCACCGGAATATTCTATTGTAGTGTTCGCTCCAATAGTCAGTTTGCCGTCTGTTACGGTGATTGCGTAGCCGTTATGCGGTTGGCTGATTTTACCGCCGGCAACGGAACTCAAGATGGTCACATCACCACCGGCGATATCTAAATAAAAATAATCATATGTTTCGGTCAGTGTCTTGCCGTTCAAGTCCAGTGTGAATACACCGGTGGAGAGGGTGACTTTCCGATTCAGTTCCGCATCCTTCAGCAGACGGACGGTTGCATTGTCTGCAGCGGCAGCGCTGCCGACAGCATCCAGTGCGGCAGGGAGCGTGCTGTAGTAGGTGGTGGTGCCGCCGACAGTGGCGGTGGCGACTGCCAGAGAAGTGCCGCAGCCGTAGGAGCACAGACCTGTAGAAGAATCCATTTCGCCGTGGTTTTCGGGGGCAATGGAGAGAGTGGTCTGACTGATGACTTTGCCGCAGGCATCACACACTTCGGTCTTGGTGCCGGTCGCTACACAGGTAGCTTCCACGGTTTGCATGCTTCTGCTGCCGTGACCGCAATCGTATCCGCAGAGGATGCATTTGTATTCGTTGTTGAATGTGCAGAACTCGTCGTAGGTGCCCTTGCAGACCGTGCAGGTGATGATGTGCCCGCCGTTATTTTTGGACTCGGCAGTGGTGTGCTTGCTGTCCTTGTGGTCACACTTGGAGAAGCTTGCAACGACGTTGACCTCAGCTGCGGGCATTACGAAGGTGTACTTGCCCGTCTGCCCCTCTACGGGGGTGAGGGTGACGGTGTAATCTGCCGCAAGGCTTACATCATCAGCACCGCTGCCGCTGTTATCGGTGTAATAGACTTCCAGAGAGCTCTGCAGATAGCCGCTGTCGGGGGTGACGGTCAGGGTGACGATTTCATTCACGGATGCGGCAGCCTTGTCTGCGGTGACGGTGCCGTTGGTGATGGTGTCGGAAATGACAATGTTATGGGGACGGCCCTCATTGCAGATGTCGCAGAAATCGATTTCCCAAGAATATGTTTCGGTACGAATCGCGCCGCATTCGCTGCAGGTGAAGGTATGGAAGAAATTGCCTTCGCTTGTCCAGTTGTGGGCATCGGGAGTGCCGAAGGTTTTGTGGTGGATGAAGCAGTTGTCGGCTGCGACGGGCTCACCCAAAGGCAGTTCATTGCCGGAGTCGGTCTGATAAAGTTTATAGTTGGAGTCGGAGAGGGTGACTGTCAGGGATGCGTCCTTGTCGGTTACGGTCAAGTCAAGCTTGTGGAGATTTGTAAAGTCCGCAACATTCAAAATCAGTTTGCCCTGTTCCAAAGCGATGCTTTCCACGGAGGAGGTATTCAGAGTCAACTGAACGATGTGTTCGCTGTTTACCGTGATGTGCTTGACGCTGCCGCTGAGGGTCACAGTCACATCGCTGTTGAATGTCGGGGCAAAGGTGTCCCATTCGCCCAGCAGCTCGATATCGATATTTTTGCCTTCTGCCAAATGGGCATACAGCTCGTCGGCAGAGGAGAAGTATGTGCTATTTGCTTTTGCAACCAGTGCAATGCCGCATTTGGAACAGGTACTGTTCTCACCGAGAGAATGGTTGCAGCGGACGAATACTGCGTTGATGGTGATGTCGCCTGCGGGCATGGTAAAGCGACAGTTGCCCCCTCCAACATTCGCTGCGAGCTTGATCACATCGGTGCCAATCTGATAGGTGAGGCTTTCGAGCAGATAGCCTGCGTCAGGAATGACTGCGATAGTGACAAAATCGCCTTCTTTGGCAGTGGTTTTTTCAGTGAGGACAGCACCGTTTTCGATATCGGGGTCAATGGTGACGG
>JAFQPT010000261.1 GCA_017411665.1 Oscillospiraceae bacterium
CAGTTCTCTGGTGACCTGTGATGCGGATTATCGCGGAATCGTTTCCTATCTCCTGGGACGTACGATTGTTGTCCGCACCATGGCGGATGCGATTCGCATTTCCTGCCGCAGAGAAAACAGACTGCGTATAGTCACGCTGGATGGCCAGATGATCAACGCGGGAGGCTCCATGACAGGCGGCAGCCTTGCGAAGAACACCGGCATTTTGTCTCGTGCCAATGAATTGAAGCGACTGAAAAAACGTCGCGGCGAGCTTGAAACTTCTCTGTCTGATGTGCTGCATGAAATTGAGGAATGCAAACATCGGGCCGAACAAGGGGCAATTGCATGGGAAACTGCCGTCAATGGGCTGGAAGCAGCGGAAGAAACGCTGCGTACCAAAGAAAATGATGTGCAGCGCAGCGAAATGCTGTTGGATTCCGTACAGCATACGGCAGATGGATTTGCTTCTGATTTGGAAGAAGTGAAGCAACAAATTGATGATTGCAGAGCGCGAATCAAGCAGACCAACGAGCAGGCGTCTGAGATTCAGCTGAAGCTGGATGAAACCAGAGCGCTGATTTCCGGAATGACTGCAGGGCAGAACGAGTACGAACGAATTCGGCAGAGTCTGTCTGACGAACTGGCTGAAATTAAAGCACAGGAAGCGGCATTGCGAACCGAGTACAGCGCTGTGGAACGTGCAAAGGAACAGGTCAGAGAAATGCTCGGGTCTGTGGATCTGGATAAGCAGGCGAAGACGGAAGAAATCGGCAGTGCCATGGATGACGTGGAAATGCTGCGGATCGCACTTGCTGACGGCAGAAATACCATTGCCAAGACGGCACAGGCTGTTGCTGACTTGAAGGAAGAAATTTCCAACTTGATTCAGACCCGCCTGGAACTGGAACGAGAACGAAATCTGACCGATAAGCAGGCACAGGATTGCAACCATCAGCTTCTGGAGATGGAACGTCTGTGCTCCAGGTTTGAACAGAAAAAGCTGACTGCGGATCTGGAAGAGAAGCAGATTATTGACAGACTGTGGGACAACTATGGTCTGGTACATTCCGAAGCGGTAAAAATGCGGCAGCCCATTGAAAATGCATCCGCTGCATCCAGACGCATCGGAGAATTGCATAAGGCAATCAGTGCACTGGGAACTCCCAATTTCGGTGCAATTGATGAATATGCCCGTGTCAGTGAACGATATGAGTTCCTGGCGGGACAGCGTGATGACGTAGAGAAATCCAAGAAGGAAATTCTGGATATTATCGGGGATGTTACCGCGCAGATGAAGGAAGTGTTCAACGAGCAGTTTAAGCTCATTAATGAATGCTTCCGCGAAACCTTCCTGGAATTGTTTGGCGGCGGCAAGGCCGCTTTGGTTCTGGAAGACGAGAACGATGTATTGGAATGCGGAATCGAAATCAAGGTTCAGCCTCCCGGTAAGGCGTTGAGCAGCATTAATCTGCTGTCGGGCGGTGAAATGGCGTTTGTTGCCATTGCACTGTACTTTGCCATTATCAAGGTTCGACCCACACCGTTCTGCGTAATGGACGAAATTGAAGCAGCGCTTGACGAAGCGAATGTCATTCGTTTTGCGGAGTATCTGCGTTCTATGTGTTCCAATACACAGTTTATTGTGATTACTCACCGCCGCGGCACCATGGAAGCGGAAAACAGACTGTATGGTGTGACTATGCAGGAAAAGGGCATCAGCCGTATCATTGAACTTGATGTTGCTGAGGCCGAACTTAGAATTGCAGCCGAGGAGGGCTAAGCCATGGGCTTTTTTGATAAGATTTTTGGCGGTCTGCGCAAGACTCGCAATACTGTGCAGCTGGATGGTCTGTTTGCAGGCTTCACCAAGGCTGATGATGACTTTTACGAAGAACTGGAAGAATGTCTGATTCTGGCTGACGTAGGCATGAAAGTCACATCCAACGTTGTTTCCGATCTGCGTAAGAAGGTCAAGAGTGAACGACTGAAGACAAATGTGGAAGTCAAGAACGGTCTGACAAGCATTCTGACAGGCGTTTTGAATTCCGGTGACTTGACCATGAAGCTGAACAGCAAACCTGCTGTTATTTTGATGGTAGGCGTCAACGGTGTCGGCAAGACAACCACCATCGGTAAGCTGGCAGCTTCCTACACCGCACAGGGGAAGAAGGTTCTGCTGGTTGCAGGCGATACCTTCCGTGCAGCGGCTGCCGAACAGCTGACTGTCTGGGCAGAGCGTGCAGGCTGCGGCATTGTCCGTCATGAAGAAGGATCCGATCCTGCATCTGTTGTATTTGACGGCTGTGTGGCTGCAAAGGCAAGAGGTGCAGACTTGGTGATTATCGACACCGCAGGTCGTCTGCACAACAAGGCCAATCTGATGAATGAGCTGAATAAGATTACTCGCGTGATTCGCCGTGAGCTGCCCGACGCTGATCTGGAAACATTGATGGTTCTGGATGCGACTACAGGTCAGAACGGACTGATTCAGGCGAAGCAGTTTGCGGAAAGTGCAGGTCTGACCGGTATTGTATTGACCAAGCTGGACGGCACTGCCAAGGGCGGTATCGTATTTGCCATTTCCGGTGAAATGGGACTGCCTGTAAAGTATATCGGTGTTGGCGAAGGCGTGGATGACCTTATGGCATTTAATCCCGCTGAATTTGTGGAGGCTCTTCTGAAATGAAATTAATTTTGGCTTCCAACAATGCGCATAAACTGAGAGAGTTTACTGAGATTCTGTCTCCTCTTGGGATTGAAATCGTCTCTCAGTCTTCTATGGGCTGCAACTTCGAAGTGGAGGAAACCGGTACCACATTTGAAGAAAACGCATACTTGAAAGCGGCTGCTGTGACACAGGCAACGGGATTACCTGCGGTTGCAGATGATTCCGGTCTGGCTGTGGATGCACTGAACGGTGAACCCGGCATTTACAGTGCCCGCTATACAGGCAAACACGAAGATACCGACGAAGACAGAAACAACTATCTGCTTGAGAAAATGGAAAATGTGGAACAACGCAGCGCAAGATTCGTCTCTTGTATCAGCTGCACATTCCCCAATGGCGATCGAATCGACACGAGAGGGGAGTGCGAAGGCTTCATTATGCATGGTGTCAGCGGAAAAAACGGCTTTGGCTATGACCCGTTGTTCCGTCCTGTAGGGTATGAATGCTCTATGGGTGAGCTCAGCGCAGCTGAGAAGAATGCGATTTCCCATCGCGGAAAGTCACTGATGAAATTTTACGAGAAATTAAAGGAGTATTTGAATGATTACAACTAAGCAGCGTGCGCAGCTGAGAAGCATTGCCGCTACCGAAGATACCATCCTGCACATTGGCAAGGGCGGTATTACCGAAAACGTTATTACTCAGTGCCGTGATGCACTGGCAGCAAGAGAGCTTGTAAAGGGTAAGGTTCTGGAAAACTCCATGCTGACCGCAAGAGAAGCGTGCGATATTCTGGCAGAAGCCTGCGGCGCCGAACAGGTTCAGGTAATCGGCAGCAAGTTTACTCTCTTCAAGCGCAATCCTCAGAA
>JAFQPT010000025.1 GCA_017411665.1 Oscillospiraceae bacterium
GAAACCCTGTCTCTGGGCAGGCACGTGCTGACCTTCGTCATGGCACCCATGGTGCACTGGCCAGAGGTCATGGTCACCTATGACGCAGCCGACAAGGTGCTGTTCTCCGCTGACGCCTTCGGCAAATTCGGCGCATTGGATGTGGAAGAGGACTGGGCAGACGAGGCCCGCCGCTATTACATCGGCATCGTCGGCAAGTACGGCATGCAGGTGCAGGCACTGCTGAAGAAAGCTGCCGCACTGGATATCGAAATCATCGCACCCCTCCACGGCCCCGTGCTGAAAGAGAATCTGGGCTACTATCTGAACCTGTACGACCTGTGGTCCTCCTATACTCCCGAGGAAGAGGGTATCGTGCTGGCGTACACTTCCATATACGGCAACACCAAGCAGGCTGTGCAGCTGCTGGAGCAGGCGCTGAAGGACAAAGGCGCAAAGGTCATCGTCCACGACCTGGCGCGCACCGACTGGGCACTGGCAACCGCAGACGCATTCAAATACAGCAAGCTGGTGCTGGCTACCACCACCTACAACGGTGATATCTTCCCCTTTATGAGACAGTACATCGACCATCTCACCGAACGCAGCTTCAAGAATCGCACCGTTGCCATGATTGAAAACGGCTCTTGGGCACCTGTTGCCGCAACCGTCATGAAGAAGATGCTTGCAAACAGCAAGGACATCCGCTACACTGAAAACAATGTGAAGATTTTCTCCGCACTCAATGACGAAAACCGCAAACAGATTGCCGCACTGGCAGAAGAGCTGATGAAATGAACCGAACTTCCCTCACCGCTTTGGTCGGTGTCTCCGCCGCAGCCGCAGGCGTGCTGCTGTGGGGCAACACCGCCATCACCACAACCGAACATTCCGTCTTTCATCGGGCCGTCCCCCGTCCCTTCGACGGATTCCGCATCGCCCATATCACCGACTTCCACAATACCGCCTTCGGCAAGGACCATCATCGACTGCTGACAAAGCTGCAGGAGGCAAAGCCCGACATCATTGCCATCACAGGGGATATGATTGATGCAAGGCGTACGGACATTCCCACCGCATTGGGATTTGCCGCGGAAGCCGTAAAGCTCGCCCCCTGCTATTATGTCATGGGCAATCACGAGGCGCGCATCCCCTCCTACCCCGAATTTGAGGAAGGACTGCGCAAGGTCGGTGTACACGTGCTGCGCAATGAAAGTGTGCAGCTGGAGCGCGAGGGAGAATATCTGACGGTCATCGGCATTGATGACCCGTCCGCTTCGGACTGCTTTGCAGAGGATATCATCCGCATGCGGAAAGAGGCGCGGGGCTTCACCCTGTTGCTCAGTCACCGTCCCGAACGGTTTGAGACCTACTGCGCCGCAGGAGTACATCTGGCGCTGTGCGGTCACGCCCACGGCGGGCAGGTGCGGATTCCCTTCCTCGGCGGTGTCATCGCACCCCATCAGGGGTTCTTCCCCAAATATGACAGCGGTGTCTATAAAAAAGGGGATACCCGCATGATTCTCAGCCGCGGACTGGGCAACAGCCTGTGTCCCCTGCGCGTCAACAACCGCCCCGAATTGATCGTTGCGGAACTATGCTGTGAATAATCAAAGCCCGAATTCTACGGAATTCGGGCTTTTTTCTATCCATATGAATAGACAGCAAATTATTGTTCTTTATACAGGAAGTGCTCCTTCTCTGCAGTCAGCCGCTGCGCCGCACAGCTATCAGCATACAGCGAAATTTCGGCAAAGCAGCAATCACGGAACACCTGCTCGCCAAACAAGACGACGCTGCGCGGGATATTCACCGCGTGCAGATGGCGGCAATCGGAAAATGCCTCATTCCCAATCTGCTTTACGCCTTCCGCAATGACAACCGTCCGCAGGTTTTCACATCTTGCAAACGCGCTTTCTCCAATACATTCTACCGTAGCGGGAACATCCAGTTTCTTCAAATTGACACAGTGCTCACACATCCGCTTGGGCAATACCTTCAAAGCTGCGGGAATGTTCAGCTGACGGATGCCCGAAGAATAAAACGCATTCTTTCCGATTTCCGCAACGCTGTCGGGAAGTCGGACTTCGGACAGGCTGCGGCAATTATGGAACGCTTCTTCCCCAATGGATTCCACCCCATCGGGCAGAATTACCCGCTGCAGCTTCGTGCAGGAATGGAAGGCGTGACCGCCGATGAAGCGTACCCCCGCAGGGATTGAAACTGCTTCCAATTCTCCGCAGAAAAAGGCATATGGCCCAACCTCAGTGACGCCCTCGGGAACAGCATAGGTGTGCCGTGCCGCAGGCACCGCCTTCACACAGCTGCCGTCCCTATTCATCAGCACACCGTCCACGCTTTTGAAGTGGGGATTGTTTTCATGTATCGCAATTTCCGTCAGCGCAGGACAGTCATAAAAGGCCTGCGAGTCCATGTCTCGCAAGGATTCGGGCAAAACGACCTTCCGCAGAGAATGACACTGCCCAAACGCGTGCTCCCCGATGTGATACACACCTTCGGGTACTGTGACCTCCTCCAGTGCGCTGCAAGCGAAAAACGCACGGCTTTTCAGCCCGGTGATACCTGCGGGAATGGTGACCTTACGCAGCTGCTCACAGTCGCTGAACGCGCAGTCATCAAACTCCCGTACAGAATCGGGTACCGTGTATTCCGTTTTCGCGGCAGGTACCTTCAGCAGCTTGCTGCCGTCCTTGGTCAGCAGCGCCCCGTCAATCGTACAAAAGTACGGATGCTCGCCGGACACAATAAATGACTCGATAGAGGTACATGCAATAAACGCTGTCGAATCAATGCGCTTGACGTGATTGGGAATCGTGACCGTTTTCACATGATTGCCGTTATAGAAAAACACACCGCCGCCAATGGCTTCCGCACTTTCGGGAACCACAAAATCAGGCTGCTTGCCCTTGTACTCCACCAGGACGCCATCCTCCACGCGGACGTCCGAAAGGACCTTCCCCATGGCCTGCATCGCCTTTTGCGCCATTTTACCAACACAGCTTTTTTTCATGTTCACTGCCCCTTGTCACTCAATAGGGATATCCGTCATAACGGAAGCCCTCGAAGGTCTCCGTCAGAGTCTCGCCGCTGTTTGTCACAATTCTGCGCACTGCACCGTCATAGCTGTGCTCGGTCACATGGTCGCTTCGAATAAAGGTCAATGTACCTTCCGCAGCCGTGGAATTGTAGTAATCCTCATACACCACCGCACCGTAGGGTGCCTTGTCGATGTGC
>JAFQPT010000026.1 GCA_017411665.1 Oscillospiraceae bacterium
GATGACGTACATTTGTTGTTTCTTTCCATTGCATCCCATTTCTCCCCCGTGCTATACTGAAGAAAAACCTCAGGAGGTCACCTATGGATGCTTACACCGAAAGCCGCATTGCCCGATTCAGCGACGAGCTGGACAATATGACCGACAACATGGAAAGCATGGAATACTACGGCAGTGCCGAGGGCGTGGTATTTGCCACTGTGAACGGCAGACACGAGCTGCTGCGAGTGGAAATCGACCCCAAGGAGCTGTATCCCGAAAACGCGGAGCGTCTGCAGCGACTGATCGTAGAAGCTATTCGCGACGCTCACGAGGATGCCACCATCACCGAAGAGCAGTACAGCTGGGCATTCATCAGCGAAGATCTTTGTCTGGGATGCTGAGTAAAAAATCGACCACCCAGTCAGCTTCGCTGACAGCCCTCCTTATCGAAGGAGGGC
Source organism: Oscillospiraceae bacterium (assembly GCA_017411665.1). Next base: position 441 of record JAFQPT010000026.1, read on the forward strand.
CAATTACTGCAGAGGGTTTTATATGGAATATAGCAAACACAACAAGACAAACGCTAAAACCTTGCGCAAAAACATGACTAAGGAAGAACGTCATTTATGGTATGATTTTCTCCGTCATTATCCGATTCACTTTTATCGTCAGCGCATGATTGGCCCATACATCGTTGATTTTTACTGCCCAAAAGCAATGCTTGTTATAGAACTTGATGGCTCACAACACTTCGAAAAAACAGGCCTTGAAAATGATACACTGCGTGATCAATATCTCGCTGACCAATCTCTGATGGTATTGCGAATCCCAAACAATGAAATCAATTACAATTTCAACAATGTATGTGAATATATCGACCACATTGTAAAACAACGTACAAATGTTTGACTATGCAACCAGCCCTCCTTCGATAAGGAGCACGACGCGTTAAACAAACAGTCCGGTGGACTGTTTGTAGCCAAAGCGGGAAGCAATCTACGATTGCGACCAGATCCGTAGGCTGTCGCCTACGGCGACTGGGTGGTCGACTTATTTCCCCGCGCTTTCATCACAAAGCGCGGTTTTTCCATTTCTATTCAGAATATTCACATCTCCCTATTGACAAATTAGGTTTAATCCGTTAAACTCTAACCATAACAAAGGTTGAATTAATTAAACCAACCATTTAAAGGAGGTTCTCATATATGGAAACACCCAAGATTTTTGAAAGCGAATACCGCTTCTGTCTGATCATGTGGGAAAACGAGCCTGTCAATTCCACAGAGCTGGTGAAGCTGTGCAAGCAGCAGTTGGGCTGGTCGAAGGCAACTACCTACACCGTGATCCGCAGACTGGCAGAGCGCGGCGTGCTGAAAAACGAAAACGCCATTGTCACTTCTCTGATTTCCAAGGAAGAGGCGCAGGCATCCCGTCTGAACGAAATGGTAGAAGAAACCTTCGAGGGCTCCATGCCCGCATTCATCGCCGCGTTTTCCCGCTCCAAGAAACTCAGCAGACGGGAGGTCGACCAGCTCAAGCAGCTGATTGACAGCTATGAGGAGGGTTAATCAATGACTCCCTTGATACAAAATCTGTTGACCGCAAGCTTCCACGGCAGTATTGTGATTGCCGCAGTATTCGTGCTTCGGCTGATTTTGAGAAAAGCACCGAAGCGCGTGGTCTGTGTGCTGTGGATGCTGGCGTTTATCCGTCTGCTGATGCCCTTTCAGTTGGAAAGCAAGCTCAGTCTGCAGCCGGAAGCACTTCCGCTGGAAGACACGACCATTTATGAGACAGTGATCGAATACACTTCCTCGGATAACATCACCACAACAGAGCCTCAGCCAAACGACGACAGCACAGTCACGCAGCCAATTATCCCCGAACATTTTGACAGCAATCTTGCCGGTGAAACAGATTTTGTCCAGCCGGAACTTGAAGAAGACACTCCCATCCATTGGACAAGCATGCTTCCCTATTTTTGGATGGTCGGAACAATCTGTTGTCTTTTGTATGCGTTCGTCTCTTACATCCAGCTGAAGCGTACCGTCCGTGAAGCAGTGAGAATCATCGGTTGTTGGGAATGTGACCGCATTGAAACCGCATTCATCCTCGGCTACATCCGCCCACGCATTTATGTTCCCATGGGGCTCAGCCGCAGAACCAGAAAAAACATTCTTGCCCACGAATGGGCGCACCTGCAGACGGGTGACCACTGGTTTAAGCTGCTGGCCTATCTGGCCTGCTGTCTGCACTGGTTCAATCCCCTTGTGTGGGTGGCATATCGTTTGATGTGCAAGGACATGGAACACGCCTGCGATGAACGAGTGGTACGCTACATGAATCTGGAAGCACGAAAGCAGTACTCCCACGCACTGCTCACCTGCTCTACCAACCACAGCCACTACACCCCCTGCCCCGTGGCTTTTGGGGAAGTCAGTGTGAAATCTCGTATTCTTTCCGTACTGAACTACCGCAAGCCGAGCTTCTGGATCACACTGATTGCAGTAATCGCAGTAGCTTGTGTCGGTGTATTTCTGATGACAAGTCCCACCTCTCTGAAATCATCAGACAATGCTCTGCCGGATGAAATGATGGAATTGGCCGATGCAATCCACGCAGAGCCTTATTTGGGCAACCCCGAAAAGGAAAAACTGAGCAAACTACTGGCGCGAGTCACCCCCGAACCGCTCACCGCTCCCAAAGTAAGGAAGACCGTCACCGTCTCCAATGTGGATGAGCTTTTGACCGCCCTTGCCCCCGATACCGAAATTGTCTTGATGCCCGGTACATACAAGCTGTGGGAAGCTGCCGATTACGGTAACAATGACAAGTATCACAGTTACTACAGTTGGGGCAACAGTAATCAGTTGGAACTGTACAATCTAAAAAACTGCATTCTCAGCGGCAGTGGCAAGGGCGATACCGTCATTCTGGCAGAGCCCTCCGAAGCAGATGTTCTGCTGCTAAAAAGCTGCAGCAACCTCTATCTAAAGGGCATCACCTTCGGTCACGCAACCGCTCCCGTACAGTATTCCTGTAGCGGCTATGCGCTTTCTATGCGAGCCTGTATGAATATGATGATGGAGGATTTGGGTCTGTATGGCTGCGGTGTCATCGGCTTGTACACCGACCTGTGCCACAACATCTCCATTTCCAACAGTGACATCTACGACTGCTCTACCAACGGCATCGCTCTATCGGAAACCTATTATGCAGATATCTTCGAATGCAATTTGTATGACATTGGAACGCTGCAAAATAACGCAGGCAGCATTATTTCCGTATTCGGCGGAAGCAATGTCAGCGTTTCCAACTGCCAAATCGAAAATAACCATTCCCGCGAGCTCATTTCCTGCAATAACAATGATGCATTATTCCAAGGAAATCGTTTCGCCGACAACCACGTCAGCGACGGTGCTTTCTGGTTCACTCAGTGCAGCCCCGTTTTGAACGACAACACTTTTGAACAAAACGAGTTGATGAACTGGTACTATGAATTCAGTGAACCTGCATCGGACCTCAACGGCAAGGAGCTGACAAAAGAATATTTTGACAGTATTCATATCAAAACCTTTAAGCCCACCGCAGTTAAGACAATCGTAAGTGTCGCCACCGTTGATGATTTCCTTGCAGCCATTGCTCCCAATACGGAAATCGTGCTGGAGGGTGAACTGTTTGACTTGAGTAAAGCCACCGGCTACGGAAATACAAATGGTGCGTACTATTACTGGAACCCTGTGCACGACGGCTATGAGCTGGTCATCCACAACGTCAATAACATGACAATTTGCAGTCTTGATGACAACATGGATCAGCACAGCATCACTGCATTCCCCCGTTACGCAAATGTTCTGCACTTCCAATTCTGCAGCAACATCACCCTGTCGGGCTTCACCGCGGGACATACGGAAACCGGAGCAGCCTGCGGCGGCGGTGTCATCCGCATCGACACCAGCGAGCAGTTTACCATCGACAATTGCGGTCTGTTCGGCTGTGGTACCATCGGCATTGACGCGAGCTCCAGCCGTAGCATCACCGTCACCGAATGTGATATTTATGAATGTACCACAGGCGGCATCTTTGCTCATATGGTCAATGATATGGAAATCAAGAACACCACCTTCCGTGATTTGGGCGGGTACAACGGTATGAGCGGGTACATCATCGCACCCATGGAATGCAGCAACATCATTATGGACGGTGAGGAAGTCACCGATTGCATCAACTATTTCGCCGAAAAAGTAAATGCCGATGAGATTTCTTTCCGCGTAAATGGGGAAGCTGTGGATTCTGTCAGTGTATATGGTGGAACTGTGCCTTATGTCAGCGCAGACGTGGGTACATTCCTAAAAATCAAGCTTGATGGCATTCCGGAAAGCACCGCAGTTACCTGGTCATATGCTGACAGCACTGTAATCAATGCTATATCCCATCCTGATCACTGCCAAGTAGAAGTTCGAGGTATCGGCAAAGCGGTTCTGACCGCACTTTGCGGCAATGTCCGCAAGGATATTGTCATCACCGGTACAATACCGACTGATGCAGCCGCTGTAAATTCTGATATATGCATTACTTACGACGGACAAAGCTTAACCGAATGCACTGCCGCAGTTGGAGATAGCATTGAATTCGGAACAGAAAATTTATCTTCAGATAACAGCTATATCATTAATTGGTCTTCAGACAATTGGGACGCAATCTCTGTGGAATACACAAGTCAAACAACCTGCACTGTACATATTATCGGCACAGGTGAAGCAACACTCGCCGCATATGAACTCCCTCTCTCAGAATATGACAATGCCAAATATGCAGCAGTAAAAATTCACTGCCGTGAATCGTGGTAAATCGGCATTAGCCGCTATCCATATCTCTTATCTCTATCCACCGCCCGTTCCCGCCTCTCTCATCGGGAACGGGCAAATTTATAGCCTCCCCTTCGATAAGGGGAGGGGGACCATGCGAAGCATGGTGGAAGGGTCGATCATATGAGCTATTATGTATGATACGATTGTATCGACCACTCCGTCAAAATCGTTCCGATTTTGCCACCTCTCCTTATCGAAGGAGAGGCTTTTACTTTCTTTTAAAGCGCAAAAATAACGGCTCCCCTTACACAGGGGAGCCGTCCATAACGTGTTTCCTTATTCGATTTCCGCGAAGAAGTCGTAGGAGGGGTCTCTGACCTTATCTCTGCCATTGTTGTAGTCATCGGTGTACTGCATGGGGCTGATGAGGAAGGTATTGTCCCCTGCAACCACACGCTTGACGATCACCCATTTGCCGTCACGCAGCTCCCACTTGTCAATGTCGCGGCAGCGAGCTTCCACAGTGAAGCTTGCTTCGCCCTTGCGATTCTTATACTTGCAGGCTGCGTACATGTAGGTTTCGCTGGCTGCCTTGGTGCAGTCATCGTTCAGCTTGATGAGGATGTTGGTCATCATGTGATGGGTGGAGATCATGTTTCTGTGCTGGTCCAGCATCATGTCAATAAAGCCGCGGCCGCTGCCCTTATAGGTGGGGCCGTAATCTACTTCCGCATCGTCGGAGAAAATGGTGTACCCCAGTTCGTTGTCAATGCGATCCAGCGCACGGCAGTAATTGAAGATTTGGTCACGAATGGCCTCTTTTGCCAAAAGCTTCTGCAGTTCCTTCATGTGTGAAAACTCCTTTCGGTTATTATATTTCTTATATCCATTATAACAGAGCTTCACATAAAAGAAAACAAAAATTCCCCGTCGAACGAATGCTTCCATTTCCATGCCCAATTAAGAAGTTTTCTTCCTGTTTGCACAAAATCTGCCGTTTGTGAAAGGATTGACGATTGTTTTTGCATTTTTGTGGAATCATACAATTACAGCCTCGAAAAATCAGCCAAATTAAAAATTAACAATCATTGAAAAAGCATACGAATCTATGCTAATTTATAATTACGAGAGTTTTTTGTTTGTATCCGAAATAAAAATCGTCAAAAAATTGTTTATTTTGCATTTTACAATGACATCCCGAATGTCATACACCCGATAAATGATGAGGAGATTACTATGAATCAGGAAAAACTGCAGGAACGTCTGGATAAAAACCCCTTTGCCAAGCTGGGCGACGTAGTGGCTGAACTTCTGTTTGATGAAATTGCATCTTTGAATCTGGTGCCTTCCACCAAACTGAACATCAACAACATTTCCAAGGAGTTGGGCATCTCCCGTACTCCCGTCACCGAAGCCATCAACAAGCTGTGCGCCATCGGTTTTGTGGAGGTGCGTGCCAATGCCAGCGGTTACTATGTATCTCCCTTGACCATGAGTGAGCTCATTGAGCTGTACAATGCGAGAGCTGCCATTGAATCCGAAGCAGCTTACCTGTGCGCGGAGACCGCATCCTTTGAAGTCATTGCCGCTCTGGAAAACTGCGCCTCCGAATATAAGCGCGCCTTCCAGCGCAGAGACAAGGTTGCTCTCAAGGCAGTGGAAATGCCCTTCCACAGACTCATCATCGATAACTGCGGCAACAAGTATCTCATTGACTGCTACAACCAGCTGCTGCCTGCACTGACCCGTTACCAGAATTACTACACCGAATTTGTGGACAGCGACACCAATAATCCCTGGTCCTCCAAAATCGTGCATCAGCATTCCGCCATTGCAGCCGCCATTAAGATGCATATGCCCGACATGGCAAGGCAGCTGATGAACGAACACATCCGCTCCGGTATCAGCCAGGCAGCCTTCTCTTACGACAATGCAATCCCCATTCGATAATAATTTCGCAGGCAGTCCCCGACGGGTATTGCCTGCTTTTCCTATCATAACTTATTGTTTTGACAGACTCAGAAATTTGTATGAAAGTTCCATGATTTTTGACTTTTATCACGAAAAATGTCACTGTTTTTTGTCAACATGAAAAACAGACCAATCTTGTTATAAATTGCGCAATATGGTATAATACATGCAGTACGTCGTAATAACTGTTCCGACTACAATCCGAATCGGAATATTTTATAAGGAGGACAATTACAAATGGAAAACCTGATCAAGAGAATTGAAAAGCTGGAAGCTATCGCTGCTATTCAGAAGCTGCAGGGCAAGTACTACCGCTGCCTGGACTCCAAGCTGTGGGACGAAATGGCTGAAGTATTCGCTCCCGAAATCGACACCGCATTCTCCGACGGTCGTCTGGTATTCAAGTACTACTCCGGCGAAGGCGGCCTGCGTGAATTCTACGAAAGAGAAATGAATTCCACCAACCAGATCTCCCAGCACAACGGCCATACCCCCGAAATCGAAGTTGCTGACGACTGCATGACCGCACACGGCAAGTGGTACCTGCACGACTACCTGATCATTGTTCCTTACGCAATGAACATCCGCGGCACCGCTATCTATGACATCGACTATGTCAAGATCGACGGCGAATGGAAGATCTACAAGATCGGCTACAAGCGTATCTACGAAGAAAACTGGCGCCGCATTAAGGACGCTAAGTACTTCGTTACCGAAAACATGTTCGTTGAAGGCAAGCACAAGGGCATGATCTCCATCGACGGTTCCACCGAAGCAAAGAAGTAATTCACGTCTTTCTTAACCCCAACTCCCCATGGAGTTGGGGTTTTTTATTTGCACAAATATTCGTCCCAAAGCTGTACCGATTTCGTCTCATCTATTTCCATCTCACTTCAGCTGTCCCTTTTTCGCACCCGCTGTTTTCATATACTGGAACCAGCCAAGACGTTGAGTGCAAAAGGGACGGGCACATTTGTGAGGTACAAA
>JAFQPT010000262.1 GCA_017411665.1 Oscillospiraceae bacterium
CATCCCGAGCGTAGTCGAGGGATCCCCCGAATCATTGGCGTATTGAATGGGGGATTCCTCGATTCCGCTTCGCTTCACTCGGAATGACAGATAATTTTGGGAGAGCACCTCGTACTTTCTAACGTCTCTTCAAATTCCGATTAATTTATCTATGTGATGGGAAGCGGAACCCACGTTTTCCACCGCACATACGTTGCCGTGCTTCCGTATAGCGAGGCAGGAACTGTCCGTACGAACGGAAAAACAGGCACAGCGTTCGCCGCTGTGCCTGTAATCCTTTTATTTTTCAGCCAATGTGTCGAGCAGCTCGGGGCTTTCCGACAGCCAAAGGTCGGTGCCGTTTTTCATACAGCTGTCAGCGTATGCATAGAAGCGGTGGGTGGTATCCACAGCGTAATTCCATGCAGCGCGCTGCTCTGCTGTCTGCTTCATGGGGGTTACATCGTAGTCGCTGACGATGAGATTGCCCAGATAATCGGTGAGCTTCTGCTGTCCGTATACATTCAGATGGTCGCTGTTGTAGAAGTCGGTCAGATAGTCCAAACCGATGTCTGCGGTGCGTGCGTCCAAATCCAGGAATGCAAATCCGTATTCCCCGACGATTTCCCCTGCACGCTTTGCCTGTCGATAGCTGTACAGGGTGCCGTCGTCCACCAGCTTATGGGGGCAGCGCAGGAACACCACGTTCAGCTGCTCCGCCTTGCAGTAGTCGAGAAGCTCTCTCAGATACTGCTCGGACAAATCGGTGATGGGCTCGGTTTTGCTGTCCGCAGCCTTGTCCAAATCCAGCACAGGGGCAGTGTCTGTGACGGTGCGGGTGTAGATGCCCTTGAGCAGGGAAGGTGCGCCGTAGGACCGGGTCTTCATGTCCAGACGATACTTCAAATCTCCGAGATTCTTCCAGTCACCGTGGTACTTGATGAAGGGGAAGAAGCAGCTGAGCTTGTCGGCGTAGTCATATGCCATGATGGTGCGGATTTTGTTTTCCGACCAGGGAATGCTTTCGGTGTAAATGCGCAGACGCGCTTCGTCGCGGAGCATATCGTCATTGCTGTACAGGAAGCCGTTGAGCTCCACCAGGATCAATTGAGGAGACTGGACGGAGGTGATTTCCTTCAGCTGAGACAGATACAGGCTGCCGGGGTTGGCATCCTGAGCGTAGAGATAAGATGTGAAGCCGTAGTGCGCATAAGCGTATGCGGGAGAGAAGTCCGCAAACAGCTCACTGGCACCCAGCAGCACCACGTCCATGGACTGTTCGGGTTCGTTGTAGAAATCGTGGATGCGGTCGGTGTTGGAGTCTGCGTAGCTGAACAGCAGGCTCTGGGTGAGCAGCAATACGATGAGGATGGGCAGCAGCAATGCGGCACATTTCAAAATTCGAGTCATAGTCATTTGTTTCATGTGCGCACCTCTTAAAACTGCATATAGACAAAGGCGGTGGGGTCAAAGCCGGGGCCGTAAATACCGAACACCAGCAGTGCCAGAATCCCCGTCAGCAGGAATATGTAGCGCACCGCAAAGTGCTGTTCATCCAGCATCTGTCGGATGGTGGTGTGGCTGTTGCGTTCCTGAATGACGCTGATGACAAACAGGAAGCCCGTGCAAACCATCAGCAGCAGGTAATCCAGTTTACCCAGACCCAAGGAAGCGATTTCCGCTGCGCCCACAGACAGATTCTGGTCGGTGAGGGCCAGAGCAAAGGTGTGCATAGATTGGGTCAGGTCGGGTGCCACGTCAAATACATAGCCCACCAGCACCACAAGGAAGGTGCGCAGCATTTGGAACACGCGGAAGCCGAGAGATTTTGCGTTGAGCTTCAGTTTTTCCGTCAGCTCGTCGAACTTGGGTTCCAGCAGAGTGGACAGCATAATGATGCCGCCGTTCCACAGACCGAAGGCCACATATTTCCAGTTGGCACCGTGCCACACACCCACAAGGAAGAATACCACCAGAGACGCAAAGCTGGTAGGCAGCACCTTGGATACATGTGCACCGAATTCGGTCTGCCCGAACTTCGTTGCCTTCAGCTTTTTGCTGACTTCGATGAACTTCTTGGACAGCGCCAGAGGGTAGAATACGTATTCCTTCATCCATGCGCCCAGTGTGATGTGCCATCTGCGCCAGTAATCGTTGATGGAGGTGGCAAAGTAGGGGCGGTTGAAGTTTTTGACCATGTCAATGCCCAGAATCTGAGCGACACCGCGGGAGATGTCAATGCCGCCGGAGAAGTCGGTGTACAGCTGCAGGGCATACAGCAGCACGGTGAAGGTGAGTGTGGTGCCGCCGAAGCCTGCGTAGTCTGCCACAACGGCGTTGATGGCGATGACGGCGCGGTCGGCAATGACCAGCTTCTTGAAGAAGCCCCACAAAATCAGCTCCAGACCGTGCTTGCAGCGGGTAAAGTCGAAGGAATGGGGTTCATACAGCTGATGCGCCAGCTGGTCATAAAAGCTGATGGGACCCTGTACGATTTGGGGGAAGAAGGACACAAACAGTGCGAACTTCCCGAGATTGCGCTCCGCAGGGGTTTTGTCCCAGTACACGTCCACCACATAGCCGACGGACTGGAAGGTGTAGAAGGAAATACCCAGAGGCAGCAGCAGACGCAGAGTGGGTACGGAGAAGCTGAGCTTCCATGCACCCAACAGGTCGTTGAGGCTGCCTGCGAAGAAGTTGTAGTATTTCAAAAAGGCGAGGATGCCCAGATTGAGAATCAGAGCAGCCAGCATGACCTTCTTTTTCCCGGATTTCAGCTGCTCCTTGTAGGCCTTTTTGGTTTCTTTGTCCCAGTCCTTTTTGTGCTCCTTCAGCTCCGCCTTGCCTGCCAGCGCAATATCCTCAATGCGGATGGCGGCAGAATAGGTGGTGACTGTGGTCAGCAGCAGAAACAGGGCAAGGCGATAGCTTGCGATGAGATAAAACACATAGCTTGCCGCCAGCAGGACCGTCCACTGATGCTGTTTCTTGGGAAACAGGAAGTAGACCACTGCCACAAGGCAGACAAACAAAATAAAATTCAGAGAAGTATAGCTCATGTGCGCCACCCCTTACAGAAACAGCATGGGGGTGTTGAAGGGGTCGCTGAGAAGCATACGGCGAATCATGGTCAGCCCATCTGCCTCGGAGTACACGTGTATCTCGGGCATCTCTCTGCTCAGAAATACGGACATGCCTTCCATGACGGAGTAGGCACCTGTGCGGTGGAATACCAGAATGTCCCCGATTTGCAGGTCGGTCAGCTGTGCGTTGCGTGCCAGTACGTCGGCGGTGGTGCACAGACTGCCGCACAGAGTCCAGGGCTTTGCTTCGGTTTCTCCTGCGGTGCGGTCACCCTTGATGTGGGTCATCACGGGAATCTGCATGCCTTGGATCTGACCGTCGTACTTCAGCTGGTTGAGACCGCCGTCTACGATGGCATAGTGAATATCCTGATTGGTCTTGGTGTCCATGACCTTGGTGACGTAGTATCCGCAGGGCGCAGCGAAGAAGCGGCCCATTTCCACAGTCAGCTCTGTCAGCTCCGCAACCTCGCGAATCTTCTCGCTGATGTCGCCGAGACGCGCCTGCTCGGCCTCGTCAGCCTCGGCAGTGAAGTAGTCCACAGCCAGACCCGTGCCGTATTCCAGACGCTGTGCTTTAAAGCCGTGCTCTGCATCCAGCTTGCGGAAGAAGTCCATGAGATCGTCCAGTTCCTTGATGATGGCCTTGGCCTTGCGCTTCTGGGTGCCGGAGAAGTAGTGGATACCCACGATTTCGATGCCCGCATAGTCGCTGCGGCGGTCGATGATGTGCAGCACATCCGCCTCGTCCAGACCGAACTGGCTGCCTGCGGTCAAACGCACCAGCACGGGTACGACGATGCCGCGAGCCAGTGCGGCTTCGTTGATGAGGTCCATATGCAGGTAGCTTTCCGCGGTGAAAACGCCCACCTTATCGTCTATGGCCCGTTCCACATCGGCCTTGGTCTTGTTGACACCGGAGAAAATGACCATGTCCATGTCGATGCCCAGCTGCTCGCAGATGGTCAGCTCACCGGGGCTGCAGACCTCGATTTTTTGGAAGGTGTCGGGCAGATACTTCAGCAGGAAGGGGTTGGCCTTAATGGAGAAGCACAGACCCGTCTTTTCACCGAAAGCATCCCGCACCAGTCGGGCACGGGCGGCGAATTCGTCCGTATCAAAGATGTAGGCCGGGGTGTTGATCCGGCCTGCAAATGTGTTCAGTACGCTCTGCTGCATCTTATTCGTCCTGCAGCTGTTCAATCAGTTCCATCATCGCTTCTGCGGAATTGAAGTTTTCGGGAATCAGATGATTGGGCTTGATTTCAATGTCAAAGGCATCGTTGAGCTCTGCAACCAGAGATACGATGTCGAAGGAGTCCAGAATGCCGTTGGCAATCAGACCGGTTTCCAGTTCAAAGTCTACGTCGGGGCGCAGTTCTTCCAGAATTTCCATCAGTTCGTTCATGTTTCTTTCTCCTTTAGAAGTATGGTTTTCTGTTATTTGAAGTATGTTTTCATGGTTTGCATATCGGGCTTGCCGTTGGGCAGGCGGGGCAGTGCCTCCAGCTTCACCAGCTTTCTGGGCACCATAAAGGCGGGCAGCACCTTGCGGAAGTACAGGGTGATTTCCTTGGAGGAGGCGTCCCCTGTGTAGAACAGGTACAGCAGCTCTTTTTCCTTGTGGTACAGCGCGCAGCACTCGGTCACGCCGCCCACCTGCAGGGCAGTCTGTTCGATTTCGCCCAGCTCGATGCGGTGACCCATGTGCTTGATCTGGCGGTCCATGCGTCCGTGGAACTGCAGGTTGCCGTTTTCGTCCCAGCGGCCAAGGTCGCCTGTCTTGTAAATCAGCTCGCGGTAATTGGGGTTCAGCGGATTCTGGGTGAAGGACTCTGCGGTACGTACGGGGTCACCGTAGTAGCCCAGTGCCAGCACAGGCCCTGTGACGCAAATCTGACCTACCTCACCGTCGGGCACGGCGGTGTCGTCCTCGCTCAGCAGCAGGATGCCGTAGTTTTCGTAGGGCTTGCCGATGGGCAGCACGGTGTCGTCGCTCACCTTGCCCTCCACCACGTAGTAGGTGCAGGATGCGGTGGCTTCCGTGGGGCCGTACTGGTTGACGTACAGCACATGGGGCAGTGCCTCCTGCCAGATTCTCAGATATTTGCAGGGCATCACGGAACCGGAGAAGCAGACCTTCTTGAGGTATTCGGGTTTGCTGACCTCGAAGCCGCCCAGCTTGGCAGGCAGCTCAATACCCGCAACGCTCCAGCACAGGGTGGTGACCTTGTGCGCGTTCAGCGTGTCAAACAGCTGTGTGGGCATGGAAAATTCATTCTTGGGAATGACCACAGTGCTTGCGCCCAGCTTCAAGGGGATGTAGATATCGCGGATGGCGGCAATGTAGTCAAAAGGAGACTGGTTGCCCAGAATATCCGTATCCTGCATGTCCATGACCTTGCAGAAGCCGTTGATGTAGTGCATCAAGGACTGGTGTGCGGTGATGACACCCTTGGGCACGCCTGTGGAGCCGGAGGTGAAAATCACATACAGGGGAGAGGTGGGCAGCAGGGCAGAGGAAGCCTTTGCCAGCAGTGCCTCATCAATGGGGTTATCTGTAATGTCGTCGGACACGATGATTTCCCCGTCAAATTCCAACTGACGGGCAATGTCCAGAAAGTCCTTGTCTACCAGCATGTGCTTGGCCTTGATGACGCCCAGAATCTGATTCAGACGGCTGACAGGCATGGTGGCATCCATGGGAGCATAGAAGCAGCCTGCGCGGACAACGCCCAGAAACAGAGCGGGGGTCACGACATGGCGTCCGCTCATGACCACCACGGGGCTGCCGCAGGGGACGCAGGAAGCCAGATAGGTGCCGACGGACTTGGTAATGCGGTCAAATTCGCCGAAGGTCAGGCTGCGGCTGCTGTCGGTGAATACGGTTTTGTCTGCGTATTCACGGGCGGTGCGGTCCAGCCAGACCAGTACAGTTTCGTTCATAGTCAAACTTCTCTTTCTCATGTGAAGTGTACATAGTTAATCAAAATAATTGTAATGTAAACCCTATCAAAAGTCAACGAAAAGGACAGGATTCAAGAGGTTGTTTGCAGAAAGATAAACAAGAATTTGAAGGGAAGAGTTAAAAGAGGCGCTTGGCTCCCCTTCGATAAGGGGAGCTGGCATTTTGCGCAGCAAAATGACTGAGAGGTCGATTTTACAAACGTCTCCGCATGTTTTTCGACCTCTCCACCGCAAGCGGTCCCCATCCCCTTCGCAAGGGGAGGCAAGGTTGCGGCAGTTTACCAACTCTTCAAATTCCGATTTGTCGGGCGGTCAATTTGCTGCCCGTGTTTGTCTGAGCGAATTAAAAAATCCAAGCTGCAGTTTGCAGCTTGGATTTCCGATTTATTTCATTGCGTTCTTTTCTGCGTCTACCCCGGAGAAGTATTCTCTCGTCAGCTGTACCACTACACCCGACAGGCCGAGCAGTGCAATCAGATTGGGGATTGCCATCAGACCGTTCAAAGTATCTGCGATGTCCCATGCCAGACCCAGGTCCATGGTAGCACCGACAATGACAATCGCAACAAACAGTGTCTGGTAAACCTTGTTGAATTTTGTGCCGAAGATGAACTCGCAGCAGCGGGTGCCGTACAGACCCCAGCTGAGTACGGTGGACAGTGCAAACAGGGTAATGCCCACAGCGATAATCAGTGCGCCGATTTCGTCGCCGAATACGGTGCCCAGCGCCTTTGCATTGAGAGCAGTGGTGCCCTTGGTGCCGTAGTTGAGGTCGATGCCGCTGACCAGCAGTGTCAGACCACTCATGGTGCAGATGACGATGGTGTCCATGAACACTTCAAAAATGCCGTACAGACCCTGCTTGACGGGGTTGGTTTCGGAGGTTGCGGCATGTGCCATGGGTGCAGAGCCCAGACCTGCTTCGTTGGAGAATACGCCGCGCTTGACGCCCCATTCAATGCACAGCTTCAAGGTGAAGCCGCTGACACCGCCCACAACGGAGGAGGGGTTGAAAGCGCCTTTGAAAATCATACCGAAGACTACAGGCAGTTTTTGTGCATGGAAAATCAGCACAACGATGCTTGCTGCAATATAAATGATAGACATGAAGGGAATCATCTTTTCGGTGACGCTGCCCAGACGCTGGATGCCGCCCAGCAGAGTGATGGCAACGATGACGGCAACAATGACACCGATGGTGAGATTCAGTGCGGTGCTGCCGGTAAAGTCGGGGTTAAAGGTGGAAACAGCCGTGCTGATGGAGTCGGTGATGTTGCCGACCTGTACCGCATTGCCGATGCCGAAGGCGGCCAGTGCGCCGAAAGCGGAGAAAATGATTGCCAGCCACTTCCAGTTTTGACCCAGACCGTTGGTAATATAGTACATGGGACCGCCGACCCAGTCACCCTGGGCATTGCGTTCGCGATATTTGACCGCCAGCACAACTTCCGCATACTTGGTGCACATACCGATCAGCGCGGAAACCCACAGCCAGAAAATGGAGCCCGCACCGCCCAGTGTCACTGCCCAGGTGATACCCGCGATATTGCCGGTACCTACCGTTGCCGCCAGTGCGGTGGTGACCGCCTGGAAGGGAGAAACAGCGCCGTCCTGCTTTTCGGACTTATGAAAGACCTTGCCGATGGTGTTTTTCATGGCATAGCCGAAGCGCTTGAACTGTACGCCGCCGGTGCGGAGGGTCAGAAACAGACCTGCGCCCAGCAGAAGAACCAGCATGGGGATGCCCCATACGAAACCGTTAATGACAGAGTTGATGTGAGCGATAAATTCCATAGTGAGTTGACAACCTTTCTGTGCAATGGGGATGCAGACATAATAACACTTAAAATTTTCGGTTTCAAGAGTAGAAAACAAAAATTATTTCGATGGCGTGGCTTGATTTAAGGTTCGGTGAAAAATATTTTTAATTTACCCTTGTGAAGCAAAAATATTTTTTGTTTCATAGAAAATATGTGCTTGCAAGGCTGTAATTTTGGTATTATAATGTAAACGTGGTAAAATTCATTGTGAAATGTGTTTATATATAAAAGGAGAGAGATTGAGCCGTGAATCCCGTATTGATGAGCAAACTGTCCCTGGAAACCGATATTCCATTATACTACCAGCTGGTCAATATTATTAAGAGAAACATCACCGCAGGCACGCTGAAGCCCGGTGACATTCTGCCCAGCGAATCCGAAATGTGCAAAAATTTTGATATCAGCCGCAGCACCGTCCGTCAGGCGGTCAGCATGCTGGAGGACGAGGGTCTTGTTGTGCGCAAGCAGGGCAGAGGCACCTATGTTGCGCAGCCCAAGGTACACAGAAAGACACAGCAGCTGTATTCCTTCACATCCGAAATGTCTTCTCTGGGTCTGACTCCTTCCTCCAAGCTGGTGGAATATGAAGTTATGGAACCCACTCCCGACATTATGAAGATGCTGGAGCTGAGCAGCCCCGAGACTCTGGTCTATAAGTTCTCCCGTATCCGCTACATGGATGACGAGGCACTGATTCTGGAGACTTCTTTCTATCCCCAGTATCTTTACCCCAATCTGACCCGTCCCATGCTGGAACGCAACAGCTTCTACAGCCTGCTGCTGGAACAGGGCATCACGCCCTATGAAGCAGTGGACTCCTATGAAGCAGTGGTGCTCAACCGCCGCGAAGCTGAACTTCTGGGCTGCAGACCCGGCAGCTCTGCGTTTGCTGTGCAGCGCGTGACCCGCATGGAAAACGGCCAGCCCTACGAATTCACCCAGAGCCTTATTCGCGGTGACCGTGTCAAGCTGGACGTATATCTGAAGAAGGAAGGCGTCAGCTTCACCAGAAATCTGGGCTAATTTCAAAACCGACAAGGCATAGTGCGCCTTGTCGGTTTTTCTTTGTGGTTAGATGCCCGATCGGAGCGGTTATTAAAAGTAGGGAAGGCGTGCATGCCTTCCGTAAATGCAAGTCCCCTACAAATCGAAGTTTGTGAATCGACGCTCCAAAAGAGAATTGTACAAGGGATGCACCTAAAACTTTCCGTCATTCCGAGCGAAGTCGAGGAATCCCCCATTCAATACGCCAATGATCCGGAGATCCCTCGGCAAGCTCGAGATGACAATTTTTTTACGGAAAATCAGTTTTCGTTCGCACTGCGTGAAGGAAAGGGTCTCAGGGAAAACCATGGCTGGTTTTCCCTGAAATCGCGTCGCGTTAGCGATAGAGCATTTCAGCAGAAATGCTCGCGATTATAAATTCTAATTTATCGTGCAGAGGCTTGCTCCTGTCGGTTCATTCCGAATCGTAGGGGCGATGCTCACATGCCCCGGCAGATTACAAGCAGAACGGCAGCAATCGGCAGCGGAGAAAATGAAGTCTGCGAAGCTGTGGTGTTAAGAAATCGAAAATATTTACATAAAATGAAGGTGTCCGCAACTGTTGTACAAAATCGGGAAGAGTCCTTGAAATGCGAACAAAATCGTGAAAAATTTGCCAAATTTCTGTGCTGATTGGCACAAAATTACAAAAATTTTGAAATTATTATTACAGAATGTGATGATTTTTCGTCGGTTTCGTATGGACATATTTTCAGAATCATGTTAAACTGAATGAGTTAAATTTTAGAGAGGTGATGCAAATGCCATTTAAGTATTACGGCGGCGTCCATCCGGACGAAATGAAGCAGCCCCACCTGGCTGTTTCCACTATTCCTCAGCCGTCTC
This sequence comes from Oscillospiraceae bacterium, assembly GCA_017411665.1. The sequence continues at coordinate 9,740 of JAFQPT010000262.1, forward strand.
AGGTTGTCATTCCTCTTCAGATGCACATCGGTGCACCCTGCCAGCCTCTGGTAAAGGTTGGCGACGTGGTCACCATGGGCCAGAAGATCGGTGATAACCCCGCACCGCTCTGCGCTCCTATCCACGCTACCGTTTCCGGTAAGGTTGTGGCTATCGAGCCCAGACGTCACTGCGTAGTTGGTGATCTGGTCCCCTCCATCGTCATCGAAAACGATGGTCTGGACACCCCCTGCACCGACCTTGCTCCTCTGACCGAAGAGGAACTGAAGGATCCTGAAGCTATCATTCAGAGAATCCGTGAAGCAGGCGTTGTAGGTATGGGTGGCGCAATGTTCCCCACCCACTTCAAGATTCAGGGCGGCCGCGGCAAGGTCGACACCCTGATCATCAACGGTGCTGAATGCGAACCTTACCTGAACGGTGACCATCGCACCATGCTCGAACACCCCGTAGAACTGCTCAAGGGCATTGAGCTGGTTCGTATCGCACAGGGTGTTGATACCGCTTACTACGGCATCGAAAAGAACAAGCAGGACGCTATCGATCTGCTCAACTCCCTGAACCCCGAACAGTACGGCATCGTGATCGTACCCGAAGAGGTCAAGTATCCTCAGGGCGCTGAAAAGATGCAGGTTAAGGCAAACACCAACCGCGAAGTTAAGCCCGGCGGCATCCCCTCCGGCGTAGGCTGCAACGTTGTTTCCACCTTCACCGCTTACTCTGTTTACAGAGCTTGCTACGAAGGTCGTCCTCTGATCGAACGTGTTCTGTCCGTTGGCGGCTCCGCAATCGAGCCCGCAAACGTTCTGATTCGTTTCGGTACCCCCATCCAGCACGTCATCGATCATCTGGGCGGCTTCACTCGTCCCATTGACCGCATCGTTCTGGGCGGACCTATGATGGGCTTTGCATCCTTTGACCAGAGCTGCGGCCTGATCAAGGGTATCTCCGGTCTGCTGTGCTTCACTGAAGATGAAAACAGAGACGTAGAAAATCCCACCTGCATCCGCTGCGGCAAGTGCATCGAAGTATGCCCCATGAAGCTGCAGCCCATTCACATGTACATGTACACCCAGAAGAAGGACTATGACGCAATGCAGAAGTTCCACGTCATGGACTGCTTCGAATGTGGTTCCTGTACATATAACTGCCCCGGCCGTCTGCCTCTGACTCCCACCTTCAAGATGGGCAAGGCAATGCTCAAGGCTAACGATGCCAAGATGCGTGCCAAGGCAGAAGCAGCAGCTAAGAAGTAAGGAGGCCCGAACGTAAATGAACGAAAAAATGCTCTATAATGTTTCCGGCGCTCCCTTTATCCGTTCCAAGACCGATACCAGCACCATCATGCGCGATGTGCTGATCGCTCTGGTTCCCGCGCTGGCAGTTGGCGTTTGGCAGTTCGGCCTGAAGGCTCTGCTGAATGTCGTGATTTCCGTTGTATCCTGCGTATTCTTTGAATATGCATACCGCAAGCTCATGAAGAAGCACTCTACCGTCAATGACCTGTCCGCATGCGTGACCGGCGTTCTGATGGTATACTGCATGCCCGTTGGCGCTACCTGGTGGATGATCGTACTGGGCAGCTTCTTCGCAATCGTTGTTGTCAAGCAGCTGTACGGCGGCATTGGCAAGAACTTCCTGAACCCCGCTCTGGCAGGCCGTGCATTCCTGCTGAGCTACCCCGTTCTGATGACCACCTGGGCAGTTCCCACCGCTCTGAAGGGTGCTGTTGATACTACTACCATGGCAACTCCCCTGTCCTACATGTATTCTGGCGCAGCTCTGCCCGAATACTACACCATCGGCAACATGTTCCTGGGCGGCATCCCCGGCTGTATCGGCGAAGTTTCCGCACTGGCTCTGATTCTGGGCGGCGCTTACCTGCTGTACAAGGGCGTCATCTCCTGGCGTATTCCCGGAACCTTCATCGGCACCGTTGCAGTTCTGACTCTGGTGTTCGGCCGTGAAGGCTACGGCAATGTAGAATGGATGCTGCTGAACCTGTGCTCCGGCGGTCTGATGCTGGGCGCAATCTTCATGGCAACCGACTACTCCACCAGCCCCGTTACTCCCAACGGTCAGCTGATCTTCGGTGTAGGCTGTGGCCTGCTGACCGTGCTGATCCGTTACTTCGGCGGCTACCCCGAAGGTGTTTCCTACGCTATTCTGATCATGAACCTGCTGGTATGGGCGATCGATAAGGCAACTCCTCAGACTCAGTTCGGTATCTCCAAGGCTGACAAGAAGGTTGCTGAAGCAGAACGCAAGGCTGCAAAGGCTGCTGAAAAGGCAGACAAGCTGCAGAAGCAGGTTGAAAAGCTGCATGCAGAAGGAGGTCACAAGTAATGGAAAAGCAGAGTACTTCCTCTCTGATCATTAAGATGGCTGTTCTGCTGATGGTCATCTGTGCAGTTGTATCCGCAGTTCTGGGTGCTGTGAACATGGTTACTTCTCCCACCATTGCGCAGATTGCTGCTGAAAAGACCGCAGCTGCTTACAACGAAGTTCTGCCCACTACCGGCGATTACGAAGCAGTCGATTACACCGATGCAAACGTAACCGCAGTTGCAAAGTGTGCAGAAGGTACTGTTGTTGAAGTCAGCATTTCCGGTTCTCAGAGCATGCTGTTGCTGGCAATCGGCGTTGACAACGACGGTGTGATTACCGGTGTTTCCGTCATCGACCATGGCGAAACTCCCGGTCTGGGTGCAAAGGCTGCCGATCCTACTACCGGCCTGCGTACCACCCTTATCGGTCAGACCGATGGTCTGGCTCTGTCCAAGAAGGGCGGCACCGTAGAAGCTCTGACCGGTGCTACCATCACTTCTCAGGCTGTTGTTGATGCATGTCAGATCGCAATCGACACTGCTGCAAATGTGGGTTAAGGAGGGTAAGGCAACATGAATATTAAGCAACAGTTCAAGGAAGGCCTTGTTACCAATAACCCCGTTCTGGTACAGCTGGTTGGTATGTGCGCTACCATGGCGATCACTACCTCTCTGTTCAACGGCGTTGGCATGGGCCTGTCCGTTCTCGTCATTCTGACCTGCTGCAACGTCGTAGTTTCCATGCTGCGTAAGATTATCCCCGGCGAAATCCGTCTGGCGATCTTCGTTGTTGTTATCGCAGGCTTCGTTACTATCGTTGACCTGGTTCTCCAGGCATACGTTCCCGCTCTGGCGGATTCTCTGGGTGTATTTATCCCGCTGATCGTTGTTAACTGCATCATCATTGGTCGTGCAGAAGCATTCTGCTCCAAGAACACTGTTGGTGCATCCTTCATCGACGGCGTTGCTCAGGGTCTGGGCTACACTCTGGTTCTGATCGCTATGTGTGTCATCCGTGAATTCCTGGGTTCCGGCACCATCGGCGGCGGTCTGGTTGAAATCGTTGACGGCTCTCTGAAGTTCGCAATGGGCACCGCAAAGGGCATCCAGGTCTTCCCCGCAGAATACGGCATTATGTACATGATCCTGCCCTTCGGCGGTTTCGTGACTCTGGGCGTACTGATTGCTCTGATGCAGTTTGTTCTGAGAAAGTCTGCTGAAAAAGCAGAAGCAAAAGAAGCACAGGAGGTAAATGAATAATGGTAACTTCTCTTCTGTCTATCTCTCTGGGCGCCATCCTGATTAACAACTTTATCTTCTCCCAGTTCCTGGG
>JAFQPT010000263.1 GCA_017411665.1 Oscillospiraceae bacterium
GGCCCAGTTCATGCTGTACGGCAAGGACGTGGAATGTCTGAAATACTGCACGGAAGTGCGATACATCGACATGGGACACAGCTATGTAGATAACTGTGAATTTGTCAAATACATGCCCCATCTGAATACGCTGATTCTGGCGGACAGCCGTCTGAAGGATTTAGAGCCTCTGCGCACCTGCAAAAATCTGACCTATCTGGAGGTATTTTCCTCCAAGGTCACAGACCTCTCTCCTTTGGCGGATTTGCCGCAGCTGGAGTATCTGAACATCAGCAACTGCAAAATCACAGACATTTCCCCGCTGTACGGACTGAATAATCTGGTCATCATGAACTGCACCATGGCCAAAATCCCCGACGAGCAGATTGCAAAATTCAAAGAGCTGCATCCCGACACAAAATGCACCTTCAACTGGTGGCGTTCCCCCACCGAATTCTGCTGGAGATACGGCCCCACCCCCGATGGCTACCGCCGTACGCCCCGCTATGCCCTTTTGCGTGAGCAAATCGGCTATGACACCAAAGACTACTCCCGTTATCCCACCGGCTATGTGACTGAGGAGATCACGTACGAATCCACAGGCATCCTGCCTCCGGAAGAGCGGGACTATGAGGTATATCCGAAATGAAAAAGACCCTTCTGATTCCCCTGCTTGCACTGAGTCTGCTGCTTCTGTGCGGCTGCACCACAGACATGACCGGCAGACCCTACAGTGAAATCGAAGCATTCATCGCAGAAAACCCCAACAAGAAAGTGACCTATACCGTCACCGTCGACGGCGGCGCAGAGCCTCTGGAGCTGACCAACGAGTCAGTCGAAGCTGTGCTGACCGACATAAAGCAGGCTGACAACCTCATTGCACAGGCGGAATATCTGCAGCATTTGACCGCAGTGACCTTCACGGATGTTGTCATGGATTGGGAAACCGCAGCGGCACTGCACGATGCCTTCCCCAACGCAGCTGTCACCTATCCCCAACTGATGCTGCTGGGCAAGGCCTATCCTGCCGACACCGCTGCCATTGAGCTGCATCCTATGACCTTGGAAGAATTTGAGCAGGCCGCAAAGGAACTGCCCTGGTTTCCGCAGCTGGCAGAGGTGACCGTCATGAGTCCCGAGGACTCGGTATACACCGCTGAGCATGCGGCAATTCTGGCTGCTGCCCTGCCCGACACTACCGTCAATCTGACCTTTGATTTGTTCGGACAAACCGTATCCACCGATATGGACCGCATTGAATACTTCAAAGCCGACATCGGCGGCGATGCGGGTCTGGATGTCATCCGCTCCGTCATGCCCATTATGGACAAGCTCACCTATCTGCGTCTGGACTGGTGCAAAACCACCGACGAAGCCACCGCAGCCCTGCGCGAAGAGCTGAAGGATACCTGCAAAGTGGTCTGGCGCGTGTTCTTCGCCGACTTCAACTGCCTCACCGACACCTATAAAATCTGGGCCCAGTATTATCTGTGGACCCGTGATTTGGGTCCTCTGCAATACTGCAACGAGGTACGTTATATCGACATGGGTCACAGCTTCGTAGACAGCTGCGAATTTGTAAAATATATGCCCTATCTGGACACTTTGATTCTGGCCGACTGCAGTCTGCGCAGCATTGAACCTCTGAGCACCTGCAAAAACCTCACCTATTTGGAAATCTTCACCACCAACGTTGTGGATTTGACGCCTCTGGCAGGGCTGAC
>JAFQPT010000264.1 GCA_017411665.1 Oscillospiraceae bacterium
GCACCAACCCAATCGTACAGACCGGAGCGCTGGAACTCACGCATCGGCTGAGCGTTTGCGTGAGAGAAGATGACCTGAATGTTGGCCTTTCTGCACTGCTTAATCAGACGGGTGAAACCGTTCATTGCAGTTGCGTCGATTGCGGGTACAGAGCGCATACGAAGGACCAGAACGCGCTTGGTGCCGTTGTGGTTGGTGATTTCGGGGATCTTGTCAGCAGAACCGAAGAACATGGGGCCGGTGATTTCATAGACCATAACATGTTCGGGAACGGGCTTCATGCGGCCGTCCTCATCGCCGGTGATTTCCACGTAATCCCATTCTCTGATGTCGGATACGTCTGCCATACGCTTCATGAACATCAAGCAAGCCAGACCCAGACCGACGCTGATTGCAACAACCAGGTCGAAGATTACGGTCAGCGCAAAGCTCAGCAGCAGAACTGCTACGTCGCTCTTGGGTGCCTTCTGCATGATTTCGATGAGCTTGTGGATGTGGCTCATGTTGTAAGCAACAATGAACAGGATTGCAGCGATGGTGGGCATGGGAATCAGTGCTGCGTAAGGCATCAGCAGTACCAGAATCAGCAGCAGAACGATTGCGTGAACCATACCTGCAACGGGGCTGCGGCCGCCGTTGTTGATGTTTGCTGCGGTACGTGCGATTGCACCGGTAGCGGGGATACCGCCGAACAGTGCGGAAGCCATGTTGCCCAGACCCTGAGCGACCAGTTCCATGTTGGAATTGTGGTGTTCTTCCACCATTTCATCTGCAACCACTGCGCTCAGCAGAGATTCGATTGCTGCCAGAATTGCAATGGTAAATGCATCGGGCAGGACAGCCTGAACCAGAGAGAAGGATACTTCGGGCATGTGGAAGGAGGGCAGTGCGCTGGAGATGGTGTACAGGTCACCGATGGTGTTTACAGGCAGCTTCAGCAGCTTCACCATAGCAGCGGTGACAACAACAGCAATCAGAGAGGGGGGCACACGCTTGAAGAACTTGGGGGAAATGATCAGAATTGCCAGAGCAACCAGACCGACAACCAGTGCCATGGGGTTGAAGGTGCCAATGCAGGCAATGGTTTCCTCGACCTTTTCCATGGTTTCTACGGGTGCATGGGTAAAGGTCAGACCCAGGAAGTCTTTCACCTGACCGATTACGATGGTCACAGCGATACCTGCGGTGAAGCCCACGGTAATGGGGTCGGGGATGAACTTGATCATGCTGCCCGCGCGCAGCAGACCCATGATGATCAGCATAATGCCTGCCAGTACGGTTGCAACGATCAGACCTTCCATGCCGTTCTTGGCTACGACACCTGCAACGATGGTTGCAAATGCAGCGGTGGGGCCTGCAATCTGAACAGTGCTGCCGCCGAAGAAGGAAATGACAAAACCTGCAACGATTGCGGTGTACAGACCCTGTTCGGGGCCGACACCGGATGCCAGAGCCAGTGCGATGGACAGAGGCAGCGCAATAATTGCAACGATAATGCCGGAAATAACGTCTTTTACAAACTTGTCCTTGGAATAATCCTTCAGACAAAGGAACAATGCGGGAGTTAATTGCTTCATTTCTATCTACTCCTTAACAGAAACTTTACGTACTTTCGCGAACCCCTACAATATACTCCTTTTATTTGACATATGCAACTAATTTTTGCATGAAAATTTGTGAAAAGTGAAAGTTTTTTTAGGCGTTTTTTTCGGTGTATAATGATTCCAGTTCCTTATGGGAGGTGCTTATGAAAAAAGCCTCAAAAATGTATACCGCAGCCCTGATCATTGCCTTGATGGCGCTGGTGCTCAGTGCAGCCATTGCGGTGCCTCTGGTGTGGCGAGGGTTTTACTATCTGCATATAGATGCGCTCGGACTGCCGGAAAAAACAGGCTGGACGGCGTTTGAAATTCGGGAAGCCTTTGACGAAATGATGGACTATTGTGTATTTGGCGAACCCTTTGGCACAGGTGTGCTGAAGTGGTCACAGGAAGGATATGCACACTTTGCAGACTGTGCGGTGCTGTTCCGCATGGATTTCACTGCGCTGGCGATTTCTCTTGCCGGGGTGCTGCTGTTGCTGCATATCGGAAAAGATTATACTGCACTTCCGATTCTGGGCAGGGGCCCGATGTTTTGGGCGGGCAGTCTGCTGTCCGGTGGTTTTGCGGTCATCGCAGGTCTGGCTGCGCTGGATTTTGACAGAGCATTCGTGATTTTCCACAGCCTGTTTTTCCCGGGAAAGACCAACTGGATTTTTGACTATCGTGTGGATGAAATCATTGAAGTGCTGCCGCAGGTGGTGTTCCGCAATTATGCGATTTTGATTGTGGGACTTTTATTTGCGGGATGTCTGCTTCTGATTGCGACAGATTTCAAATGTAATCAAAAATGAAAAACAAAGCCGACCTCTCAGAGGTCGGCTTTTTCTGTAGGGTTATTCATCACCGGTTTCGTAATCCTGACGGATGACATCAAAGCAGCAGTCCAGATAGATCTTGTAGGCTGCAGTGATGATGGTGCTGCGGAGCATGGTCTTTTCCTCGGTGTCGTCATTGCCGATTTCATCCAGACTGTCCTTGATGCCGAAGACGAATTCCATGACATTTTCCAGCTCATCGGTGAAATAGTCATAGGCTTTCTTGACGGTGTAGGACTCTTTCTGCACGGAAATGAACAGACTGAGGTTTTCCATGGAGAGGACATTTTTTGCGACAGCGATGAAAAACAGGTAGGCGATTTGTTCCCTGTAATACTGTTTCTTTACAGCATTCGCAACTAATCCTTTCTTCACGTAGTTGCTGACCATGGACGCCGTGAGATTCATGCCATCGAAAGAATCAAAATAGGAATTGATGTACTTCACAGTCTGCTCCAGATACAGACCCACGTCGGGGATGTCCTCGTATTTGGGCAGATGGAAGATGCGGGCGGGTTCCGCGATTTTTTCTCTGGTTTTGCTTTTCATGGAATCATTATATCTTGCGTTGTGGTTAAAGTCAACAAAAACAGTGCAAAGGTTTTTTAATACCCGTTGACAAAAAGCGCTTAAACCGATATACTGGATGGGCATAACTCCAAAAATAGAGAAATAAGGAGAATAATATGAAAATTAAAATCGTTTCCGACTCTTCTTCCAATGTATATACGCTGGAAAGTGTTGACTATAGCACCGTACCTATGAAAATCATTGCAGGAGAGAAGGAGTTTGTAGATAGCCCCGCTCTGAACCTGCAGGAAATGGTCAAGTACTTGAAGCAGTACAAGGGCAAGTCCGGTTCCTCCTGCGCAAATGCACAGGAATGGCTGGATGCCTTCGGTGACGCGGACATTGCCTTCGGCGTTACCATCTCCAAGAATCTGTCCGGCAGCTACAATGCAGCACAGCAGGCCGCAGAAGATTTCATGGAAGCAAATCCCGGCAAAAAGGCATACATCTTTGACTCTCTGGCTGCAGGTCCTCAGCAGGCAATGGTTTGCGATAAAATCGCAGAGCTGGTACTGGCAGGCTGTGACTATGACACCATCGTGGAAAAGACTCTGGAGTACCACAACCACACCCATATTCTGTTCTGTCTGGAGTCTCTGACCAATCTGGCGCGCAACGGCCGCGTCAATCCTGCAGTTGCTAAGATTGCAGGTGCGCTGGGCATCCGTGTCTGCGGTGACGTAAAGGGCGGCGAAATCACTCCCGTAGTCAATCCCCGCGGCGATAAGAAAGCGTTTGCAGCTCTGGTGGATATGCTGGGCGAACGCGGCTACGAAGATGGCAAGCTGATTCGTGTAGCCCAATGCTTCGGTGAGGCAAATGCACAGGGCTTCAAGAAAGCAGTTCTGGCAAAATACCCCAATGCAAACTTTGTCATCGAACATACCACCGGCTTGTGCAGCTTCTATGCGGAAGCAGGCGGCCTGATGATCGGCTTCGAAGGCGGCTACAACACCAATAACAATAACAAGGAATTCTAAGAAAAGAGCTCCCCAAACGGGGAGCTTTTTGTTTTATGAATTAGGGATTGGGGGAAGGCGGGTTGTTGCGAGTGAGCATATTGTTTCTCAAAAGCTGATAGACAGAGGCTGTCAGAGGAACGCCCAGCAGCATGCCGGGGATTCCCATAATCCCGCCGCCGATGGTGATAGAGCCCAGCACGAAAATGCCGGGCAGACCGATGGAGGCACCCACAACCTTGGGGTAAATGAGATTGCCTTCCAGCTGCTGGAGAACCACAAGGAAAATGATAAACAGAACTGCCTGCAGAGGATTTACGGTGCAGATCATGAACGCACCTACGGCAGCACCGATATACGCGCCTGCAATGGGGATCAGTGCAGTGAAGCCAACCAGACAGCCAATCATCATGGCGTAGGGGAAACGGAAAATGCTCATGCCGATGATACACAGCGTGCCGAGGATCACAGCTTCCAGACACTGTCCTACGATAAAGCTGTGGAAGCAGTTGTCCACGGTGGCGGTGACATAGCGGAAATTGTTCAAAACCCGTTCACCCAGATAGGTTTTGATGACACTGCAGATTTGTCTGCCCAAACGTTCCTTGCCTGCAAGAATGTAAACGGCAAATACAATGGCAATGAATGCGGTGGCAATGCCGGATACTACGCTGCTGACGCCGGATACGATGCTGCCCATTGCGCCGCCGACACCGCTCATTAGGAAATCAACCACCTTTTTGATGGTGTCCTGTACATTCAGATTTTCCAGTGTGTTGAGAATGTTGATGTCGGTCAGATAGGCGCTGATATTGAAGTTTTCATCCAGCCAGAAATATGCGGTACGCAGCGCACCGGGGAGTTTTTCCAGAAGCAGCTGCAGACATGCCAGCAGCTCCGGCAGAATCATGCGGAACAGCAGGATGACTACCAGCAGCAGGGTGATGAAGGCCAGAATCATACATACGGGACGGCGAATGCGCTGCAGAGCTGTATTGGTGCCGCTGGGTAGTACCCGCTCATAAAAGCTCATGAGAATATTGACGATATATGCGATGACACCGCCGATAATCAAAGGGTAAGAAGCGCTCCATCCGATTCGGACGAAGAGTTCCAAAGACTCCCAATATCGGATACACAGATAAGCTACCAGTACGGTGACAACGATTCGAATACAGGTTTTCCATTGAAGGTTCATAAACATCGTTCCTTAAAAAATAATATTGCTATTTAAGCATTCATTCAGCTAACAGTCAAGGCACTATTTGTGAACAATTGACACAGTTTCATGAAAATGATAACATGATGAAAAATACCATTCGAAAGGCAGGAAGAACAATGATACCCACTCCTCAGCAGGCTTATGAATTGCTGCAGAAATACAATGAAGGTGATTTCCACTTAAAGCACGGACTCGTGGTAGGGGATGTGCTGCGCTGGTATGCGGTGGAACTCGGCTATGGCGATGAAGCGGATTACTGGCAGGCGGTTGGATTCCTGCACGATATCGACTTTGAGCAGTGGCCCGAACAGCACTGTGTCAAGTGTGTAGAGCTGCTGCGTGACCATGACATTGATGAAGCGATGATTCACTCGATTGTCA
>JAFQPT010000265.1 GCA_017411665.1 Oscillospiraceae bacterium
ACAGGCAGGGGCACTGTACTCCACAGTGGGGCAGGCCAAAACCGAGGTCATGGCGCGGCGGCTGCTGGATATCAATCCCAATCTCAAGCTCCACAGCATTTGCGGTCGGTATGTGCCCGAGGAGCGGGAACGCTTCTTTGGGGAGTTTGATTATATTGCCGATGCCATTGATTCCGTCACCTCCAAGGTGGATCTGATCGTGACGGCTGTGGAACGGGAGATTCCGATTCTGTCCTCCATGGGTACCGGCAACAAGCTGGATGCCTCCAAGCTGCAGCTGACGGACCTGTCCAAAACCAGCGGCTGCCCATTGGCGCGGGTCATGCGACGTGAGCTGAAGAAGCACGGCATTACCCATCTGGATGTGATGTTCAGTACGGAGGAGCCGATCAAGCCCCGCGAGCTGGAAGTGCTGCCCGAGGGCAAGCGCAGTGTACCCGGGTCTGTGATGTGGGTACCTGCGGTAGCGGGTCTGCGCATGGCGCAGCATATTGTGTTGAAGCTGATTGAAGCATAAAAAGAGCGTGTATCCCACGGGATACGCGCTCTTTTTTTATAATGTTTCCATGTGTTTGTACACCGTCAGCCGCATGGTCAGAAAGCTTGCCATGCCACCCAGTACGTTGGAAACGGGCTCTGCAAGAAAGACACCCATGACGCCAAAGCCCAGCCGTGGCAGCAGCAGGGTCAGCGGGACGACGATGACCACCTTGCGCAGCAGGGAGAAGAAAATGGCGTGCTTGGCATCCCCAAGTGAGGTGAAGGCGGATTGCCCCGCAAACTGCAGCGCCATAAACACAAAGCCGAAGAAGTAAATTTTCAGCATTTCAATGCCCGCCTCCATCATGACAAGGTCATCGGAAAACAGCAGGAAGAAGAATTTCGGGAAGGTGACCACCACGCACCATGCCAGCAGGGTGTAGGTGAAGCCTGCGACGGTATTGAAGCGGATGGCGGCACGGGTGCGGTCAAACTGCTTTGCACCGAAATTGAAGCTGATGACGGGCTGTGCGCCGTTGATGATACCGCTGACGGGCAGCATGAATATCTCGCGGACGGAATTGCATACGGTCATAATTCCCACAAACAGGTCACCGCCATAGCTTTGCAGGGTGGAATTGCAGGCAATCTGTACCAGAAAGTTGGTGCCCTGCGCGATGAAATTGGCAGTGCCCAGCTTGAAAATACTCTTTGTGATATCGCGGTCTATCCGAATGTGTTCCTTCCGCAGCGGGATTTCGGGGGTATTGCCGCACAAAAAGCGCAGTACCCACAATGCGGACACCGCCTGACTGAATACGGTTGCCAATGCTGCACCTGCTACACCCATATCCAGCAGAAAGATGAAAATCGGGTCGAGAATGAGGTTGATGACCGCACCGATGATGGTGGAGAGCATGCCGATTTTCGGGTAGCCCTGTGCATTGATATACCCGTTGAGGCCTGTGGCGGTCATGGAGAAGAAGGTGCCCAGCAGGTAAATGCGCAGATATTCTCTTGCATATTCGTAGGAGCTCTCACCGGCACCGAAGGCAAAGAGAATGGGACGTATAAACAGATAGCCGATGATGGTCAGGATTCCTGCGGCTATGAGCAGCAGAGCATAGGAATTGCCGAGAATTTTGCCTGCCCGTTTCGGGTATCCTGCACCCCGTGCAATGGAAAACAAGGGAACACCACCCATACCGAACAGTGCAGTAAAGGCCATAATCAGTGTGATAACAGGCAGGGTCAGACCCACCCCTGTTAAAGCAATGCTGCTGCCGTCGCCCATATGACCGATGTAGATGCGGTCAATGATGTTGTACAGCAGCTGCACCAACTGCGCCACCGTCAAGGGGACGGCCTGCGCCACGATGCACTTCCACACGGGGCCTTCCGCAAAATTGATGGTTTTGTTCATCGCCGCACCTCCTGTCCGATGGGTCTGCACGAGTGTATTATAGCACTTTGGCGGCGGACTGCAATGCAAAAAACTCTCCCGTACCACCGTAGGTACGGGAGAGTCTGCTTATTTTGTCAGAAATGCATAGACTGCACCAAGTGCGGCTCCCACCAAAGCAGAGAGCACAACCAGCAATACTTTCTGATAGGGGCGTTTGCCGCGCTCTTCTGCGGATTCCAGCTCATCCAATCGTTTTCCGTCCATAAAGGCGGTGATTTCTTTGTAGCTTTGGATATCATGCAGCTTCTTCAGTTTTTCCACATGAAAAGCGTACAAAAATGCTGTCAGAGCGACAATCAGCCATGTAACAAGTCCGAGTTCTTTGAAGAAATAACAAAGCGGAATGGCACTGAATACCATTGCGGCGTAGAGCATGCCGAGGATGTTGCTTGCTTTTTTGAATTCTCTGACATCCTTTTTGTTGATTTGTTCTTTCATTTTTTGAATGTCTCCTTTCACCAGTTCATCCAGAGAGACATGGAACAACTCGGCCAGCCGCAGCAGACTGTTGATGTCGGGGTAGGTTTTGCCTGTTTCCCAGTTGGACAGAGTCTGGCGGGTGACATACACCCGGGCAGCCAGCTCCTCCTGAGACAGACCCTGTGCGATTCTGTGCAGTTTGATTTGATTTCCGATTTCCATGTATGGATCCCTCCTTGCTTCCCAGTGTACCGAACAGAGACATTTTTGTCTGTCAAAAGCCTTTGACATGGGCTATTTTATGATGAATGAAAGAATTTGACAAGATGAAAGATTACGGTATAATGATGCTGTTATGGATTTGATACAATGGAGTGTGAATATATGATTTGGATCGTCATTTTAATGGCCTTTCTGGGGGGTATGGTGCAGGGTATCACAGGCTTTGGCGGCGGCATCGTCATGATGATGGTGTTTCCTATGGTGTTTCCGCTGACACAGGCAGCGGGGCTGAACGGGGCAATTCTGGTGTTTTTGAATGCCACGATGGTGTATGTGTACCGTAAGCATATCAAACTCAAAATGGTGCTGCCCGTATTTCTGTTCAGCATCATTGTGTCCAGCATTACCATCAAGGTGGCTGCAGGAGCAAGTCCCATCATCGTGAAGAAGCTGTTCGGCGGATTTTTGCTGCTGCTGAGTATCTACTATCTGTTCATCAAGAAGGACGGCAGACCCGACCCCATGAATCTGTTTGTGTCTTTGCTGTTTCTGACCATCTCCGCGGTGTGTGATGGGCTGTTTGCTGTTTGTGGGCCCATGCTGGTGATTTACTTCCTTGCCCGCTGCGAGGAACGCTATGAATATCTGGCGAACTTGACCACAAGCTTCCTGCTGCTGGGTGGATACAACACCTGCTTCCGTATTTATTCGGGGATTTTGCAGCCGGAACAGTTTCCCACCATTCTCTGCGGCGGCATTGCCATTATCGCAGGTGGTCTGTTGGCAAAGAAAATTGCGGACAAACTGAATGCACAGCTGCTGACCAAAGCGATTTACATCATGATTTTTGTCAGCGGTGTCAGCAATCTGCTGTGATACATAAAAAAGGCTCCCTCTGATGAGGGAGCCTTTTTACATTATATTCGATTATTCCAGAACCATTCTTGCGCAGCCGTAGATGCCTGCATCATTGCCCAGCTGAGCGATGGAGGCGGTGGTGCCTGTGGAAACATGGAAGGCATACTTGCGGTAGTACTTCATGATGGGCTCGACGATGATGTCGCCTGCACGGCTCATGCCGCCGCCGATGATGAAGACGTCGGGGTCTACGGTGCAGGACACGAAGCTCAGTGCTCTGCCCAGATATTCGCCAAAGCGGTCGAGAATTTCCAGTGCCATGGGCTCACCGTTACGGCCCAAATCGCAGATATCCTTGGAGGTGAAGGTGTCCATGCTGCGCAGGGCAGAGGGAGTATCACATTCATCCAGCATAATCTTTGCCAGACGGACGATGCCGTTTGCGGAGGCATACTGTTCCAGACAGCCGTATTTGCCGCAGTTGCATGCGACCGTTTCATTGGGATTTACGGTGATGTGGCCCAATTCGCCTGCACCGCCGTTTTTGCCTGCCACGATTTTGCCGTCAACGATGACACCGCCGCCGACACCTGTACCCAGTGTGAACATAACGGCACTGTCGAAGCCCGTGCCGCCGCCCATCCACAGCTCGCCGAGGGTCGCGACGTTTGCGTCGTTGCCTGCAGCCACGTTTGGGATTTCGGGAATCAGCTCATTCATGCGCTGCTTGACGTTGAATACGCCCCAGCCCAGATTGATGCATTTATGTACGGTGTATTCGGCGTCTACGGGACCGGGGACACCGATGCCGATGCCTTCCACGGCATCAGCGGAAATGTTCTTTTCGCTCATTTTTGCCAGAATGGACGCTGCTACGTCGGGCAGTACTGCACTGCCGCCGTTTGCGGTGACGGTGGGGATTTCCCACTTGTCCAGCAGAGTGCCGTCTGTGGAAAACAGACCCAGCTTTACGGTGGTGCCGCCGATGTCAACACCGAATACATAAGGTTTCATATGGTTCATTCTCCTTTTGTAATGATAGGAACATTGCTTGCTTGTATTTTAGAAGATTGTGACAAAAATGTCAGTCGGAAGCGGGACAATCGCTGTCTGCCGCAAGCAAAGCGAACAGGGCATCGGGATTTTCGTCGGAGTATTCGATTTCACCCGAATACATGCGTACAAACTCCAGTAAGTCCGCAAAATCCGTATCCTCCTTTGCCTCACACAGCCACATGAGCATCTGCACGCTCAATACCGCAAAGGCGACCTTGCTTTCCAGGTCTCCGTCGTATAAAGCAGTAGGGCAGTGGCGGTACAGGAAGTAGACCAGCAGCTGCTCGAAAGCGTTTTCCCAGAGGGGAAACTGCTTGGGTACAAACGCTTGTTTTAGGGTTTCCAGTGCCGCAGTCCATCCCTCATCCAGTCGTTCCAGGCCCATGTATGCCTCTGCCCAGTAGAGAGGATTTTCCTTTGGCAGGGGAAATCCGAAATAATCCGACAGATTCTCCATGCGTTCCTTAATTGTGAAGGTTCTGTCCTGTGCGATTGCAATGGCGTTGCGGCGCATGGCATAGAGATAGGCTTCGTCTTCCTCGGGCTGCGTGTCCTCACCGTCATCCTCTATGCAAATCAGCTGCACAGGCGTTGCTGTCGTCAAAATCAGTCGTGCGGCTTCCTCGCAGCTCAGTCCCAATCCTATCTCCGTGCGGTCGGAGAATTCATTGCAAAATCGAGGGTGCATGTCGCAGATGCCGCACAGGGCCTCTTCTCCCAGACCAATGATGAGGTCGCAGAGGTTGTCGCTGTTGAGGAAGGGGCAGCGGTCGTGGTCGCCCAGAATAAAGTGCGGTGTTTCGCTGTTCCAATCGATATTTGCCTGCAGCCGCGCACCGAGGTCACCGCCCACACTGCGATAGAGTTCCGGTGTGTCTTCGTCTATGTCGATTTCCCATCCGATGCAGCAGCTGTGCCGACAGGCACCTGCAATGCAGCGGAATCGGGGATAGTAGTCGGGTACAATCTGTTTCATTTTAATCACCTTTGTCCATTATACCTGTTGTGAGGCTGTTTGACAATTGCTCTTGATGACGCTTTGCAGCTTACGGAAGCTCAACACGAAATTGAAAATCTCGTTGAAGTAAATCACGCAGAGAAACCCTCCGACGGCAAATCGTGGCACCAGAATCCACGTCAGTACCACGCTGACGGCTGACTCGGCGATGTTGATCCCCATGCTCCACAGCTGCTGTCCCAGACCCTTCAAACAGCCGTCTACAATGATGTCTGTGAAAATCGTGGGGATGAGCGGAACGAGGATGCGGATGTAAAAGGCGACCTCCGGGGTATGATACAGGTGCTCTGCAATAGGCGTTGCCAACAGAAACAGCAGCACCGCCACTGCGGCGGAGTAGGCCATGGACAGCGTCAGCAGTCGTGTGCAGACCGATTGAATGCGGCGGCAATGACCGTTGACCTGCAAATCGGTCAAATCGGGAATCAGCAGCTGTGCCACCACGTAGAGAATACAGGTGGGAAAGTAGATGACGGTGAGGGTCATGCCGTGGACGATGCCGTAGGCTGACAGTGCCTGTGTGGCGCTGAGTCCTGCTTTACGCAGTCCCGAGGGCGTGAGCATATGCTGTAATGTGCTTAAGCCGCTGCGGGTGTAGGCGGACACAGCCAGAGGCAGGGAAATGCTCAGCAGACGTCTGCCTGTGTGAGGAGAGACTTCCCCGTGTCGGGGCTGCCTGTGAATGTCCCACAGGTACAGCAGTGCCAGTGCGGTGCAGCCCGCAGCTTCGGAGACAGTGCCTGCCAGTGTGATGCAGGTGCAGTTCATGGCGATGTCCGCAGGCGGCACCTGCCCGAGAAAACGTACAGTCAGTCCCACTGTGAGAAGCTGCTGCAAAACCTGCACAGCCGTGCTGCGAGCAACTTTGCCGCAGGCGGTGAAGTATCCTCCGAAAACAGCTGACAGGGCGATAAACGGCAGTTCGGGTGCCATAATGCGCAGAGGCAGCACGGTGCGCCCGTCTTCAATCCACAGAAATCCGATGGGCTCTGCCAATGTATACAGCAAGACACCTGCGGTGATGCCGAAGAACAGGGCATAG
>JAFQPT010000266.1 GCA_017411665.1 Oscillospiraceae bacterium
CGGCAACCACGCAGCAAACGGCGCTACTATCAGTGCACAGATGGCTTCCTTCCCCGCAACCGTTACCAGCAAGGACGAAGCTACTCTGGATATCCGCTACCGCTCCAAGCACCTGATGGCAGGTATGATCATGGCAGCTCCCGGCAACGGTGAATCCACCACTGACAACGTATTTACCGGTCTGTGCATGGTCGCAGAAAACGGTGTTGTTCTGGCAACCAAGGAAGAACCCAATGCTCTGGCAATCAGCGAAATCGACGTAGACCACATGATGAATCTGCGCCGCAAGAACGGCAGCTTCGGTGCTTCCGACCTGGCTTACAACGTAGCTGACTGGGGCATTGAAGAGGACGAAACCGTTCTGACCCGTCACTACCACAAGAACCCCCATCTGCCTGCTCTGGAAAAGGACATTCCCGCTTACTGCAAGCGCATGATCGACATTCAGGTGGAATCTCTGGTTCACCGTATGCAGTATGCAGGTCTGACCCACTGCACTGTCGGTATTTCCGGCGGCGTTGACTCTACTCTGTGCGTCATGATCTGTGCAATGGCAATGAAGAAGATGGGCCTGCCCTCTACCAACACCGTTGCAATCACCATGCCTTGCTTCGGCACTACCAGCCGTACCAAGTCCAACGCAATCATTGTCTCCGAACAGTGGGGTTGTGATGTTCGCGTCATCGACATCACCAAGAACGTTCTGGTTCACTTTGACGATATCGGCCATGCACACGATGACTACTCCGTAGCATTCGAAAACGCACAGGCTCGTGAACGTACTCAGGTTCTGATGGACGTTGCAAACAAGATCAACGGTCTGCACGTTGGTACCGAAGACCTGTCCGAATACGTAGACGGCTGGTGCACCTACAACGGTGACCACACCTCCATGTACAACGTCAATATGGGTCTGACCAAGACTCAGGTTCGTGCAGCGGTTAAGTACATCGCTTCCACTACCGATGACAAGGTTCTGGCTGACGCTCTGTGGGACGTTCTGGATTGCCCCGTCACTCCCGAACTGCTGCCCGTAACCGATGACACCATCGAACAGAAGAGCGAAGAAGAAGTAGGCTCCTACTCTCTGCAGGACTTCTTCACCCACAAGATGCTCATCTGCGGCTTTACTCCTACCAAAACCCTGCGTCTGGCTGAAATGGCATACGGTGATGAATTCACCCGCGACGAACTGCTCATGTGGCTGAAGAGCTACTGCGTACGTCTGTGCAGCCAGCAGTTCAAGCGCAGCTGCCTGATGGACGGCCCTGCAGTGGAAAACTTCTCCGTATCTCCCAGAAACGGTTTCCTGATGCCCTCCGACGCATCTGCAAACCTGTGGCTGAGCGAACTGGAAGAAATCTAATCAAAATAAAAAATCCCCGCCAATCGGCGGGGATTTTTGCGTTTTTAGGGTGGTTATCTTTTTTTATAAATCACCAGCTCCGGATTTTCTCCGTTTTCTTCATAAGTGCAAACCAGAAGAAAGTCCATGTTTGCGGCAATCCCAAAGCATCTGCTGTCTCCGGTTTCGCATGCCAGCTGATTTCCCAGATAGGTGGCATTGTCATCAAGAAATTTTACCGTTTCTCCGTTGGGGAGGCGGTATTCCAGATTGATAAAGCTGCCGGACAGAACATTCAAATCCTCGACCTTGGGCAGGCCCTCTACATGCAGCAGGGTGTTGAATTCATGAATCAGTGTCTGCTTGAATTCCTCAAACAGTTCCTTGCTGCCCAAACCCGCATACTGCTTCCAGAAATCCATTGTAAAGTCTCCGTCACAATAGCACCATTTGCAGTATTCCTCATTGAACAGACCGTCTTTTTCCTTGCTGATGGTGCTGTCCTCCAGCGGCATACCGCAGCAATGGCACACCAGCTCGCGGGGAGAGCCCAGAAGGGTGTTGATGGACACATCAAATAATTTGGATAACAGCTTTAAGGTTTCAATGTTCGGCGTGGTTTCTCCGTTTTCCCAACGAGAGACTGCTTGTCGGGTGACATATACTTTTTCTGCCAGCTCATCCTGAGACAGCCCGTTTTTGATTCTTAATTGATAGATGATATTTTTGGTTTCCATTGCCCATCACCTCATCTGTATTATAGCGCAGACAATCAAAACCAACAAGCAACCGTCTGTTGCGGTGCGGAAAAAGAGGGCGGTATGTGGGTTTACCCACGTTTGAGGAGATGCGCAAAAACCCATTGTATTTTTGAGGAAATGCAATTCAATTGAATGAGGCATAATCAAAAGTTATGATGACAGAATAATTCGTTATTTGACACAAAATTAACGAATTGCTATAATTAATCTATAATAAGGGCGGTGCAGAACCGTCAAAATAGAAAAAAGAAAGGAATGTATTGTATTATGGAAACAAATAACAATTACATGAAGGGATTTATTCCTTATGCAATCGCAGCCGGTGTTCTGTCTCTGTGCGGCGGCTTTAACGCAGCTGTTCCCGCAAACATCACCACTGCATGGGATATGGGCCAGTTCTTGACCTTCGTCACTCTGGCATACTCTCTGGGCGCTGCTGCTCTGGCTCCCATTATGGGTAAGCTGGGCGACGTTCTGGGTCGCCGCACCACTCTGCTGGTAGCAATGGGCCTGTACACTCTGGGTCACTTGATTTCCGCAATTCTGCCCGATGGCTCCATTTATCTGCTGCTGCTTTGCCGCTTTATGGTCGGTGTCGGTGCAGCGGGTATCGCTCCTGTTGTAATGGCATACATCATGATGGAATTCCCCCCCGAAAAGATGGGTCAGGGCTTCACCATTTATATGCTGATTGCCTGCGGCATGGTAGTATTCGGACCCACCCTCGGCGGTATTGTTCTGGCTAAGGTTGGCTGGCGCATGGTTATGTGGATTGACGTTGCAATGTGCGCGGCTTCTTTGCTGGCAGTATTCCTGCTGATTAAGAAGGACAACGGCCCCAAGAAGACTCTCGAAGGCTTCGACTATCTGGGCGCTGTATGCGTACTGCTGTTCTTCTCCATGGTTCTGTGCATCCCCACCTTCGGCCAGCAGTCCGGCTGGTTCGGCACTCCCACTGTTGTTTGCTATGCTGTTGCTCTGATTTCCGGTATCGCTCTGGTTATGACCGAAAAGAAGGCTCAGAACCCCATTATCAACGGCGCATTCATGGCGCGCAAGCAGTTCATCCTGCCCGTTATCGTTCTGTTCCTGTCTCAGGGTCTGCTGCAGTCCTGCATGACCAACATCATCGTGTTCTCCATTATGACCACCGGTGACCGCACTCTGTCCGGTATTGCTACTTCTGTTATGTACATCGGCATGGCTCTGGGTACCATCGTTCTGGGTCCCCAGGCTGACAAGAAGGAACCCAAGGTTGTTGCAGCTCTGGCTCTGGTATTCGTTGCCATCGGCGCAGGTCTGCAGATGCTGTTCTCCGCTACCACCGGTCTGGCAATGATGTGTGCATCCATGTTCTTTATCGGTCTGGGTCTGGGCGGCAACGGCACCATCTTCATGAAGGTCGTTCTGTCCGGCTGCAGCCCCGAACTGGCTGGCTCCGGCTCCGGCACCTACAACGTATTCCGTGATATGTCCGCTCCCTTCGGCGTTGCAATGTTTGTTCCCATGTTCCAGACCGGTCTGGCATCCAAGACCGCTGTTCACATGGGCGCAGGTCTGGACCAGGCTGCAGCTACCGTTGCTGCTGCAGTTGATTCTCTGCACTCCGTAGCTCTGATTCAGGTCGTTTGTGTAATCGTCGGCATCGTAGTATGCATGATGCTGCCCAAGATTTACGAAACCAAGGAAGCTTAAACAGATTGAACGTGATTGATCCGAACAAACGGAGAGATCCACTCCTTGAATAATCGAACCCCCATCCGCAAGGATGGGGGTTCATCTTTTTAAAGTAAAACAAAATGGTGTGTCGCAGGACACACCATTTTGTTTTACTTTCTTGCGTTCTTCTTGTAAATCAGTCCCAGCCCCAGCATCAGCAGGTCATCCTCCAGATGAATCTTGTGCTTGCAATGAGGAACGATTACAGATGCCAGACCTCCGCAGGCGACGACAGTTGCCTTGCTGCCCAACTCTTCTTCCATGCGGTCAATCAGTCCGTCCAGCATGCCTGCAGTGCCGTAAACAGCACCGGAGCGCATACAGTCGATGGTGTTGGAGCCGATGGCCTTGCCTGTATAGTTCAAGTCAATGGAGGGAAGCTGGCTTGTGCCGCTACTCAGCGCGTTCAGACAGAGATTGACACCTGCCATAATGCTGCCGCCCAGAAAACTGCCGTTTTTATCCATACAGGTTACGGTAGTGGCGGTACCCATATCAATGACAATCAGTGGTGCGGGGTACTTGTGCAGTGCTGCCACAGCGCCTACTACAAGGTCCGCGCCCAAAGTGGCGGGGTCATCGATGCGGATGTTCAGACCTGTCTTTAAGCCG
>JAFQPT010000267.1 GCA_017411665.1 Oscillospiraceae bacterium
GCACTGGACAACGAAAGCGAAATTATGGTAGGACAGAGTCTGGAGCAGCTGGCTCACGGCAGAACCACTCTGACCATTGCCCACCGCTTGACCACCATCAAGGACTATGACCGTATTCTGGTGCTCAACGGTGACGGCATTGCCGAAAGCGGCACCCATGAGGAGCTGCTGGCAAAAGAAGGCATTTACTACTGTCTGTGGAATCAGATTCCCACAGGGGAAACATTATAATCGCGAGCATTTCTGCTGAAATGCTCTATCGGCTTCGCCGACGCGATTTCCGGGGCTCGACGCGTTAAGCAAACAGTCCAGTGGACTGTTTGTAGCCAAAGAGCGGAGCAATCTATGATTGCGACGAGGGCCGCAGGCCGGCCATGGTTCCCCTTGAAGACCCTTTCTTCACAGACTGCGGAAGATTCTTTTTTATATTTGTAGGGACAGCACCCTCGACTCCCAAAAGGCTCCCCTTGTCAGGGGGGTGTTTTTGTCTCATCTGAAGATTCTTGATAAGCCTATGTTTAATTGCTATAATACCCTTATACTACATTTCGGAGGACAGGCATGAAACAGACCCTGTTTACAAAGGAAATACAGGAAATCATCCGCTGTGTGGAGGCATTGCAGGAGGAAGGGAAACGCCCGGTTGTCATCGGCATTGACGGCATGGCGGCTTCGGGAAAGACTACCATTACCGCTCTGCTGGAGCAGGCACTGGATGCCGCAGTTATTCATATGGACGATTTTTTCCTGCCCCAGGGCTTCCGTACCCCCGAACGTCTGCGGACACCCGGCGGAAACGTGTACCACGAACGCTTTAAGCAGGAGGTCGTGCCTTATCTGCGCTGCGGAGATTTGTTCGGCTACCGCATTTTCGATGCCCACAAGCATGAATATACAGGCACCCGTGTCATTCCTCCCAAATCCGTCATCATTGTGGAGGGCAGCTACTGTATGCATCCCGAGCTGGGTGACATTTACGATTTGAAGATTTTTAGTAAGGTCGGTCCCGACGAGCAGATGCACCGCATCAAGACCACCCGTGCCCGTGTGGCGGACCTGTACAAGGCCATGTGGATTCCCATGGAAAACCGCTATCATGCAGCTTTTGACATCGAAGCCAAGTGTGATGTTGTTATCACAAGCGGTGCACCGCAGTCTGCGCCGCCACTGGAAATTGAACGGAAGTTTCTGATTCGCATGCCCGATTTGACCCGTCTGGTACAGGCGGCCGACCGTGTGATTGACATGGAGCAGGTGTATCTGAAGGGTGGAGCGCCCGGCGTGAGCATGCGGATTCGCAAGTCTGTGGAAGGCGGCAGCACCGTCTATCACAGAAATGAAAAGCAGCGCATTACAGACATGGTGCGTATTGAGCGGGAAGAGGAAATCGATGACCGGCACTATAAGATTCTGCTGGGCTTTGCCGACCCCGATTTGCGCGTAATCAAAAAGACCCGATACTGTCTGCCTGCAGGTGAGCTCACTGCGGAAGTGGATATTTTCCCCTTCTGGCAGGACAGAGCCTTCTGCGAGGTGGAGCTGCCCGACGAGACCGCACCCGTGACCCTGCCCGATTTTCTGGAAGTGATTCGGGAGGTCACCGAGGACAAACGATACACCAACCTCGCGCTTGCGAGAGAAATTCCCACGGAGGAAATCTGATATGAGTCAAAAATGGATGATTGCGTCCGATCTGCACGGCTCTGCCCACTATTGCAGACTGCTGCTGGCGCGCATGGAAGAAGAACAGGCAGACCGACTGGTTTTTCTGGGAGACCTGCTGTACCACGGGCCCCGCAACGACCTGCCCGAGGAATATGACACCAAGGCTGTGACGAAGCAGCTCAACGCAGTCAAGGACAAGCTCCTGTGCGTGAAGGGCAACTGCGACAGCGAGGTCGACCAGATGGTACTGGAATTTCCCATGATGGCGGAATATGCGGTGCTGCCGATAGGTGACCGCCTGTGCTATCTGACCCACGGCCACAATTACGGCCCCGACAACCTGCCTCCCATGGCAAAGGGAGATATCCTCATCAGCGGCCATATTCATATTCCCGTATGCCGTGAGCAGGAGGGTGTGAGGCTGCTGAACCCAGGCAGCGTATCTCTGCCCAAGGAAAATACACCCCACAGCTATATGACGCTGGAGGACGGGGTGTTCTTCTGGAAGGACGTCTGCAGCGGGGAAACGTTTATGACGTGGGACAGCAAATGAGTGCTGTATGCCCGTGAAAAGGAGCAAGTCTATGGACAAGCATGTTTTTGATGAAAATATCGAGCGGAATGGGATGGACTTTCTGGACGGGATTTTTCGGAATCTGCCGGAAGAAGAGCGAACGATGATTGAGTTTTGCGCCAAGCAGTCGGAGCAGGGGAACGGCGTTGCCCTGACGATGCTGGAAAAGCTGTACGCGTTTGGTGATAAGCAGGCGGCCAGACTGTATTATGGTGCTCATGTGGGAGACAGCTATGCTTGCTGGAAATTGGGAGGCTATCATCTGCATGGCAAATATGTATTCCATTTTGATTCCGTACTGGCGCGGCATTTTTTGAGAAAGGCAATGGAAAGCAGATGGCCTCATATTGCGATGCAGGCCGCTGCCGAAATCAAGTGTATGGCGGCACCGACAGCGGACTTTAAACTGGCACACTACACGCTAGAGCGTTACAACGGCAGTGAGGAAGTGGTTTTTGTGCCCAGTCGAGTCAAGGAAATCGGTTCCGATGCATTTAAAAACAATAAGACACTAAAGAAAATCATTCTGCCTTCCTGTGTAACGGAGATCGGAGCAGGGGCATTTTCCGGATGCGAAAATTTGGAGATGGTTGTGCTTCCCGATGATCTGACTGTGATCGGATGGAGAGCCTTTGGTGACTGCAAGTCATTGAGAGAAATTGCACTGCCCCGTTCCCTGCAGGTGATTGAGGATGCCGCATTTTATGGCTGTACATCTTTGGCGGGAATTACGATTCCGGAGAACGTTGCGGAAATCGGCAGAGATGCGTTTTACGGTAGTGGCTTGAAAAAAGCAGTATTGCGGACAGGAGTTCGCCGCATTGGGAAGGCCGCATTTGCCTACACGCCTCTGGAAACCTTCGTTTATCCCGAAACGCTGGTGGAGATTGATGCCAATGCCTTTAAGGGCTGCGGCAGTCTGTCCGCGGTGTATTTGCATGCCATGCACTACAATGCGAGACGGAGTTTGACTGTTCGACGAGGCAACGACAGTTATTTCCGTGCGATTCATGCGGATAGTTTGGAGGAAAGTAACAAATATATCGTCCATATGGGACGAGGGACCACTGTTGAGGAACTGCGGACAGAAAAATATCTGGCATCCAGAGAAAAGGAAAGCGGATATTATGTTAGATATGGAGAGAGTGATGGGATGCCATGGCTGATTTGACAACGGAGAAAAAGGGCCTGGTTCGAAAGTCGATTTTGGGCATGGTTCTGCTTCTGTGTCTTTTGGGGCTGGCTGCCTGCGGCCCTGCAAAGGAAATCCCTAATGACACTGCAGCTGAGGTCACCGCTGCGCCCACACCGACACCTACACCGATGCCGACACCCAGTCCGACACCCGATCCCTGGGAAGGGGCGAGCTTTGCACCCGACGGCACCGTCATGTCACACCACAGCATCACCCACACTGCGGAAGTTGTGGAAAAAGAAGGCCTGCTGCCCTATGTGCTATATACGCCCTCCACGGCAGCGACCATGGAAAAGGTGCCTGTGATCGTGTGGCTCCACGGCGGTGGGGACAACTCCACGGATCTGGCAAAGGTGGAAACCAGAGGCCTGCCATACGCCATTGCCAACTGGGAGCTGGACGGCTTCAATGCCTATGTGGTGGCACCTCAGCATATGGGGCCGCTGATCAAATACTACTGGGCCACGGAGCATACCAGAAATCTGGTAATCGACGCGGTCATAGACGCGGGGAACGGACGGAATTTCGACCCCGATAAGATCATCATTGCGGGCCACTCCATTGGCGGCATGGGTGCGGTTCACTATGGCGGCACATTCCCCGAATTTTGGTCTGCGGCAGTACCCATCAGCGCGGTGGAGGCTCATCCCTATGAAAACGGATTTGGAGACTTGCCTGTACGGGCGTATCTGGCGGATCACGATGGCGGCGGCACTATGAATGATTATTTTCATAACTACTTGAAGTACGCGGCGGATGAAGCGGTGTACATCAAGTCCAGCCATGCCATGAGCGGGGCGGTTGCCTTCCAGCTGGATGAGAACGGAGACGGAAAGTCTGACCTCATTGAATGGATGCTCAGTCAGAACCGATTGGATCGCATCGAACCGGACGCGTTTGTTAAGGTAAGCGAATAATCTTACAGCCACTCCGGTCGGAGTGGCTGTTTTGCTATGGAGAACGATAAATCGGAATTTGAAGGGAAGAGTTAAAAGAGGCGCTTGGCTCCCCTTCGATAAGGGGAGCTGGCATTTTGCGCAGCAAAATGACTGAGAGGTCGATTTTACAAACGTTTCCGC
>JAFQPT010000268.1 GCA_017411665.1 Oscillospiraceae bacterium
CGAACGGTAAACCCAACCGCACCTTCCTTTAGCATCGTTGCCTCTGCTTTCGCAAAGTCAACCGCAGGCAAATTGTAATCATGCCAGAGCTGGCTCAAGCTCGTCCGATTGTTTTCGGGAGGGGTAAACAAGTTTTTAAAGTTCTCATCATCGGGACCGAAGTCAAACGCAACGGTTGCCCCCTCCTCATTCAGTGTGTACGCCAGCACCACATTTTCCCCATCGTAGTAGGACTCCTCTCTGGTCAGAGAGATGACCTGATCGGTTTCCGGTTCCACCGTTTCTTTTGTTTTGTCGGACTTTTCCCCCGCCACTTGATAGAAGGCATCGCCGTCAGCTAATGCAGCAAAGAAAGAGGGAATGGCATCGGTGGCAAATCCCACTACCGTCAGTGCCATGACCATAACCGCCGCAATGGCAATGGTCAGAACTCGTTTTGATGTTTTTCTTACTTTATGATTCATGCTTGTCTCCTTTTCGTACAGTGCAGCAGAGACAGGCTGCTCATAGCTCAAAACAGCTTCCTCGATAAATTCGTCGTTGAGCTGATTGAGGATGGATTCCCAGTTTGCATTTGTCATACTGTCACACCTTCCTTTTGTAAATGCTCCCGCAGTCCCTGCCGCACCCGATACAGGCGGACATTCACTGCGTTTTTTGTCATCCCAAAATCCGACGCAAGCTCACTGAGCTCATCCATCCCGAAATACCGCCGCACAAACAGCACTCGAGAAAGCTTGTCCAGGGACAGCAGATAGGTATTGATCAGTCGCACCAGCTCCTGTTCCTCCAGTCGCGCGGAGGGGTCATCCGATGAGGGCAGGCAGCCGTCCAGCTCCGAGAAAAGCACGTCACCACGGTCATCCCGCTTTTGGCTTTGCTTCCTGCGCAGGATATCCAGTGCCGCATTGCGGCTGAGTCGGGCCGCATAGGCAAGGAGCTTCTTGGGTCGCTGAGGCGGAATGCTGTCCCATAAGTGGGTATAGGTATCCCACACCGCTTCCTCCGCATCTCTGCTGTCACGGAGAATGTTTTTGGCAATCCGCATGAGCAGCTTTCCGTATTTGTGTTCAGTCTGTACCACAGCTTCCTCGCTACGATTCCAGTACAGCCGAATGATAGCTTCGTCTTCCATAAGGGAGTTCCTTTCTTGAGATCTCACTGATATAGACGTGGGAACTCGGAAAAAATTACCAAGAATGTGAAAAAAAATAGAAAGGCTCCCCTTAGCAAGGGGAGCTGTCAGCGTAGCTGACTGAGGGGATGTACATCACAGTAATTGCAAGCAAATCCGTAGTTTTCCACAGCATCCCCTCCGGTTTCGCATTCGCTCAACCACCTCCCCTTGCTAAGGGGAGGCTATTTCACTTCCCATTCATCTTATAAAACGCAAAAACCAAGCTGCATTTTACAGCTTGGTTTTCATTCAAATATCAACTTCAATTCTTCTTCGGTCAGCTCTCTGCACTGCCCTTTCTGTAGGCTCTCTTCCATCACGAGCTTTCCGATACTTACTCGTTTCAAGTACCGCACCTTGCTGCCGCAGGCAGCTGCCATGCGGCGTACCTGATGGGTTTTGCCTTCGGTCACCG
>JAFQPT010000269.1 GCA_017411665.1 Oscillospiraceae bacterium
GAGGTAGGCCCCGAGGTGCCCGAGGCGGTGATGGCGCTGCTGCCCGATGACCACAAGGGGCTCATCCGAGCAGGTGAGAAGGACGGCAAGTTCTATGTAGACCTGCGGGAAGCCATTGCCCGTCGACTGATACAGCTGGGTCTGCAGCGGGAGAGCATCGTCATCTCCGACGAATGTACCGTCTGCTGCCACGACAAGTACTGGTCTCACCGCTATACAAAAGGAAACAGAGGCAGCCAAGGCGCACTGATCATGCTGGAAAACTGACGCACCCAAACTCGCAATGAAGCTTTCAATCAAGAACAAAATTCACGGGGTGAATTTTGAAAGGAAAAGCTTTTTTGCGAAAGCGCAGAAGCAGCGAAATGAGCACACTCCCACGCTTGCGTGGGACACGCGATATGGAGCTTGCTTCGAGCAGGGAGAGAGGCAGCCAAGGCGCGCTGATTATGATTGACTGATATTTGTGCAGTTAATATGCTGAACGAATGAAAATAGAGAGAAAGCCTCCCTTGTGCAAAGGGAGGTGGTTGAGCGAAGCGAAACCGGAGGGATTGTAACCTGTACTGAGATACGCAGCTGCGTTTAACGTGGAAACAATCCCCCAGTCAGCTCCGCTGACAGCCCCCTTTGCACAAGGGGGCCTTGGATGTGTTCGCACACCGAAAGGAATACGTATATGACACACAAACTGAAACGAATCATAAGCCTGCTGCTGGCGATGGTGATGCTCTGCACACTCACCGCCTGCGGTAAGGACGAGGAAACCGAAGAAGAGGGCATGACCATCGACCCCAACCAGTCCACGGTTGCGGTCAAGGCAGCCGACGACGTGTTCTCTCTGGGCTACGACCCCGACGAGTCCATGAACCCCCTGCGGACCAAGAGCCAGGCCAACTACATCGTGGACTGTCTGGTGTACGAATTTGCCGTGGATCTGGACAGCGACTACAATGCCGAGCCCAACATCATCACCAAGTGGGACACGGACAACGGCTTCAGCTGGATGTTCACCATTGACACCACCGTCACCTTCCATGACGGCAGCTACGTCACCCCCGAGGACGTGGCATGGTCCATCGACCAGGCGCGCTACAGTGACATCTACTCTGCCCGTCTCAACAAGATTTGGGGCATCAGTGCCATTGGCGACAATCAAGTCATGATCACTCTGTCCGATACCAACTATCTGTTCCCCCGTCTGCTGAACGTGCCCATCATCAAGAAGGGCTCCGATACCTCCATGCCCGAGGGCACGGGGCAGTACATGTTCGATATGGACATGACAAAGCTGGTGAAGTACGACGACCATCGCTTTGCGGCAAACACCCCTCTGGATGTGATTTATCTGCAGCCCAACGGCTCTCCCGACGAGAAGATTGCCGATTATGCAAGCTCCGTGGTAGACCTTGCGGTCAATGACCCCACCAGTCTGTCCCGACTGGGCTACGGCTCTCAGAACGAAGTGCGTCATTTCCCCACCACCAATATGCAGTACATCGGCTTTAACATGGCGGAGGAATTTACCTGCTATCCCTACATCCGCAAGGCCATTAGCTATGCGGTGGACCGCGAATACATTGCCGAAACCATTTACAACGGCTCCGCAAACGTCGCGACCCTGCCCATCCCGCCTACCAACTCCTTGTACAACAAGGACCTGGCGGCGCAGTTTGATTACAATCTGGGCACCGCGGCCCGACTGTTTGCGGCCAACGGTGTGCAGGACTATGACGCTGACGGGGTCTGCGAATACCAGCTGCCCGGCGGTATTGCGGAAATCACACTGGACTTCATCGTGGCTGCGGATAATACCGACAAGGTAAAGGCGGCCAAGCGCATTGCCGACGACCTGAACTCCATCGGCATTCCCGTCAAACTCCGTCAGCTCAGCTGGACCGACTACGTCAATGCCATCGTTTACGAGCAGTACGACATGTTCTACGGGGAAATCAAGCTCACCGCGGACTTCTCTCTGATTGACATCCTGTCCACCAACGGTGTAAAGAACTTCTACAACATGAACGACTCTCAGGTGTACGACCTGGTCACCAATTATCTGGGCTCCCGTACGGAAACGGAACGCAGACAGAATGTGGACATCATGTGCCAGTACGTGGCCGAAAACGGCTACATCATCCCCATCTGCTTTGAAGAGCAGCAGGTACTGACCCACCGCGACGTTGTCAGCGGCATGCAGCCCACCCAGTACAACCTGTTCCACAACTTCAAGGACTGGAAAATCGATCCCGAAGCAGCTCTGGTGGACATCGACAATGACGGCGACTACGATATGGCGGAAATCGAGCCCGAAGTATCCGAAGAGCCCAAGACCACCAAGCGACCCATCCCCACACCCAGTACCAAGCCCATTGAGGGTCATATTTACAATCCCAATATCACGCCCACGCCGAAGCCTGAGGTCACCGAGCCGACTGAGGATGTCGATGTAACACCCACTCCCGAACCCGAAGATTAATAGGAGGAATGACACATGTTGACAAATGAAATGCTGCTGCAGGTTGCGATGGAAGCATCCAAGAACGCATACGTACCCTATTCCAACTTCCATGTGGGTGCGGCACTGGAATGCAGTGACGGCACTGTGTTCACGGGCTGCAATGTGGAGAACGCCTCCTACGGCGCTACCAACTGTGCGGAACGTACGGCTTTTTTCAAGGCGGTCAGTGAAGGACATCGTGATTTTGTGCGGATTGCGGTGTACAGCCCCGACAGCGAAATTTATGCCATGCCCTGCGGTATCTGTCGTCAGGTCATGGCGGAGTTCAATCAGGACATTGAGATCGTTATCTCCAAGGCAAACGGCGAGTTCAAGGTGATGACCCTGCGCCAAATCCTCCCCGAGGCATTTACTCCCGAAAGCTTGAAGTAACTACATTATTATAATAGTAGAAGGAAAGACCACCTGTATGAGCGGGTGGTCTTTCCTTATTTATATATGTAGGGACACGAACAAGTGGGCGAGCGCGGCTCACACCTACAAATAGACAAAAATGCACAGCACCAAATGCCCATTGACTATAAATTACAACCCGTAAACAAAATGCACTACGAACTTGCCCAATCGGCCTATATTTATATGTATTTTCCCATCTTGCACAAATTCACCTCTTTATATATAATGTGTAAGGTCGTGATACACACGGTGGTGTGTTAATGAATATAGACAATTTTTACAAGGGAAACGGCATAAAAACCGAGTCCTCTGTGCAAAATTATAAATGTTCAGTTTTCACAAAAATTTCCGTGATTTTATGACAAAAAATTAAAAAATACTCTTGACAACAAGGGTGCTTTTTGATAATCTATAGGGGCGCTTGTAAGGGCGCACTATGCGAAGAAGTCGGAGATTGCTCGGGAGACCGAGGTAACTTCGATGGAGTATGTCCGCAGGCGGCAAAACCGCTTGGGAATCGGGCGGCTGAGAATTTTCCATGCACTGGCGTATATCGCTTGCAGGGATCAAACCGGCCAAGAGACTGGACGGTGTGAAGGAAACTCGAAAGAGGATACACCCCGAACACTGCAGCCTCTCTCCGAAGGGAGAGAACGCTGAGTTCCGAAAGCCGGTTTTCATTTCGGGCAAGACCTGATACGCACGGATGAGTGTATGGACAAATTACTCATCCGTACGACAAGCCTCTTCGGCGTGGCCAATGTCGTCGGAAAGGTTCATTATCGTACGTAAAGGAGACAAAATCATGGCACAGAAGAATTCTATTCGTATCCGTCTGAAGGCTTATGACCATCAGCTGATCGACAAGGCAGCAGAAACCATCGTAGAAACCGCAAAGCGCACCAACGCTAAGGTTTCCGGTCCCATTCCTCTGCCCACCGAAAAGGAAATCATCACCATCCTGCGTGCTACCCACAAGTACAAGGATAGCCGCGAACAGTTTGAACGTCGCACTCACAAGCGTCTGATCGACATCATCAACCCCACTCAGGACACCGTAAACGCTCTGATGAGCCTGGAACTGCCTGCCGGTGTTGAAATCGAAATCAAGCTGTAATTTAACCCACACTCTGTTAAACACCCTACGGTCCGTAACTTGCGAATGCGGACAGGGTCAAGTCAGCAGCCTCTCGGCCACAGAGCCCACGCGAGCTGACCAATAACCTTAAGGAGGAAATACTCATGAAGAAGGCCATCATTGGCAAGAAGATCGGTATGACTCAGATCTTCGACGAGGCAGGCAAGGTTATTCCTGTAACTGTCATCGAAGCCGGCCCCTGCACTGTCACTCAGATCAAGACAGTGGAAAAGGACGGCTACAGCTCCGTTCAGCTGGGCTTTGAAGAAATTCAGGGTCGCAAGCTGACCAACCCCGAAAAGGGTCACTTCGACAAGAACGAACTCGGCTACAAGAAGCACCTGAAGGAATTCCGCCTGGAAGACGTTTCCGATATGACTATCGGCAAGCTGGTTCTGGCTGACACCTTCAAGGAAGGCGAAAAGGTAGACGTAACCGGCATCTCCAAGGGTCACGGCTTCACCGGTCCCGTTAAGCGCCACAACGGCCACATCCAGAAGATGTCTCACGGTGGCGGTCCCGTTCACCGTCACGCAGGTTCCATGGGCTCCACCACTGACCCCTCCAGAATCTTCAAGGGTCACAACGGCGCAGGCCACATGGGCGTAGAACAGGTTACCGTACAGAACCTGGACATCGTTAAGGTAGACGCAGAACTGAACATGATCGTAGTTCGCGGCGCGATCCCCGGTCCCAAGGGCGGTATCGTATACCTGAAGAACACTGTAAAGAACGTCAAGGAAAAGGGCGCAGCTGCTGCTATCAGCACCAACCCCCAGAAGGCATCCGGCAGAAATCCCCAGAAGATGTCTGCAAGAAAGGCTTAAGAGAGGAGAAAGTTAAATGCCTATTGCAAATGTATTTAACATGGCCGGCGAACAGGTCGGCACCATCGAGCTCTCCGAAGCTGTCTTCGGAATCGAGCCCAACACCGCACTGCTGCACGCAGCAGTTAAGAATTATCTGGCAAACCAGAGACAGGGCACTCAGAGTGCTCTCACCCGCGCAGAAGTTTCCGGCGGCGGCATCAAGCCCTGGAGACAGAAGGGTACCGGCCGCGCTCGTGCAGGCTCCACCCGCGCACCCCAGTTCACCCACGGTGGTATCGTATTTGCTCCCAAGCCCCGCGACTATGGCTACAGCCTGAACAAGAAGGAAAAGCGCGCTGCTCTGAAGTCCGCTCTGTCCGACAAGGCTGCTAACGGCAACATCATCGTAGTTGACGGTCTGGCTATGGACGAAATCAAGACTTCCGTCTTCGCTAAGTTCCTGAACAAGGTTGGCGCAGCTAAGAAGGCTATGGTTATCACCAACGGCGTTAACGAAACTGTTTACAAGTCCGCTCGCAACATCGAAGGCGTGACTGTTACCACTGCTGAAATCCTGTCCACTTACGAAATCCTGAACAGCAATGTTCTGGTAGTAGACAAGGCAGCTATCGAAAAGATCCAGGAGGTATTCGCATAATGGCAAGAACCGCTTATGACGTAATCATTCGTCCCATTATTACCGAACAGTCCATGGAAGACCTCGACATCAAGAAGTACGTTTTCGAAGTTGCTAAGGACGCAAACAAGGTTGAAATCAAGCAGGCAATCGAAGAAATCTTCGGCGTAACCGTAATCAAGGTTACCACCACCAATGTTCCCGGCAAGATGAAGCGCCAGGGTGCTCTGCCCGCAGGCTACCAGAAGAACTGGAAGAAGGCTGTTGTTAAGCTGAGCGCAGACTCCAAGGACATTGAACTGTTCCAGGACATGGTCTAAGGAGGTACACGTAAATGGCTATTAAGACTTACAAACCTACTACCCCTTCTCGCAGACATATGACTTCCTCCGGCTTTGAAGGTGTTGAAAAGCACGTAAAGCCCGAAAGAAGCCTGATTGCTACCAAGAAGAAGCACTCCGGCCGCAACAGCTACGGCCACATCACCGTTCGCCACAAGGGCGGCGGCAACCGTCAGAAGTACCGTATCATCGACTTCAAGCGCAACAAGCTGGATGTCGAAGCTACCGTACTGCGCCTGGAATATGACCCCAACCGCACTGCATTCATCGCTCTGGTTGAATACACCGACGGTGAAAGAAGATACATCCTGGCTCCC
>JAFQPT010000270.1 GCA_017411665.1 Oscillospiraceae bacterium
CCCATCGCAGGCGCTGCAGGCGACCAGCAGGCTGCTCTGTTCGGCCAGACCTGCTTCACCCCCGGCGAAGCAAAGAACACCTTCGGTACCGGCGGTTTCATGCTGATGAACGTCGGCGAAACTCCTGTATACTCCAAGAACGGTCTGGTTACTACCATCGCTTGGGGTCTGGGTGGTAAGGTTACTTACGCACTGGAAGGTTCTATCTTTGTTGCAGGCGCTGCAATTCAGTGGCTGCGTGACCAGCTGAAGCTGTTGGATTCCGCATCCGACTCCGAATACATGGCAACCAAGGTCAATGATACCAATGGTTGCTACGTAGTTCCCGCATTTACCGGTCTGGGTGCTCCCCACTGGGATCAGTATGCACGTGGCGCAATCGTCGGTCTGACTCGCGGTGTAAATAAGTATCATATCATCCGCGCAACTCTGGACTCCCTGTGCTATCAGGTAAACGATGTTCTGCAGGCAATGAAGGCTGACTCCGGTATTGAACTGGCAGCACTGAAGGTTGACGGCGGTGCTTCCGCAAACAACTATCTGGTACAGACTCAGTCCAACCTCATCAATGCTCCTGTACAGCGTCCCGTTTGCGTAGAAACTACCGCTATGGGTGCCGCTTATCTGGCAGGTCTGGCAGTCGGCTACTGGTCCGGCACCGGTGACGTTAAAAAGAACTGGGCAGTTGACCGTACTTTCACCCCCAATATCGAACCTACTGAACGCGAAAAGATGATTAAGGGTTGGAACAAAGCTGTTAAGTGTGCGTACGGCTGGGCAAAGGAAGATTAAGCCCAAACTTTGAATGAGATATCTTTCACGGGAAAAATAAGAAATAAGGGAACGCCCACACGGCTCATACCGTGTGGGCGTTTTCTTTTACAATTTAATTAAAACCATTCAGAGGCTCCGACGGAGACATCCAGCGGCGTAAAAGCAGTAACTCGATAATCCAGCATTTCTGCAGCTGCCATTGGGTCGGGTTTCCAGAAATCTTCCACAGAGCAATCCTTCGGAATCTTAATGACACGGACACCGCCGCTGTTATCAGGTTTAGTACCGGAAAACAGAACAATTCCCTCCGCAAACTGCGCCTTCACAAATGCCATATGACCTGCAAGCGCTTCACGGAACCCTTCCTTTTTGTATGCGCCGGGCTTCATGGTTGTTTCAAATACAAAGTACTTCATGACATCTCTCCTTTTCACTCACACCCGGTGACAGGTGCAACATATTAATTAATCATTCACGGAACTTACCTTTCAGTAAAAAGCACTTCCCCGCCCCTGTAAGTGCCAAGAAAAGAGCAACAAGAGTCAACACAAGCCAGACAATCGTCAAAGAAATCCAGCCATAACGACTCAGCAGCACCCCAACTGTTCCTGACATAACAGATGCACCTATATAAGATGAGAAGTCAAATGTCCCAATTAATGTGGATACGATATTACGCTCAGAAAAGCAAAGTGGATAATACGAAATATTGAACCAATTGCTTGCATTTACGGAAGCAATCAGTAAAGCAATCAGGATTACTGTCAAAACAGACGTGTTAGAAGCAGTCAAAAACAGAAAAATCGCAAGCAATACACTACAGGATACAGTCGCAAGCATCGCACTTCGAACATTATCCCGAAATACGCCCAATACCCACTGCGCAAAGAATACTCCGGCAAGCATTGCAATCGGCATGAGCATCAAGTACAGCATAGAATCACTGCCCAAGTTCAAAACAGAGGCAAAAATCGTGGGCATCCAGAAGACG
>JAFQPT010000271.1 GCA_017411665.1 Oscillospiraceae bacterium
TGCACCGATTACCTTGCCGCCCAGCTTTACAACTGCTCTGCCGTGGGACTTAGCGATATCGCCTGCGCCAATCATAAGTACTTTCATGTCCGGTTCCTCCTAAATCATTCTTTCCATATGCACTGTTTCATTGCATATTATCATCTTATCAGGTTGTAATACAAGTTTACAACATAACAACTTGTTCGTCAATATCTGATATTTGTTTAACACACTTTTTAGTAAACCTGTATAAATATTTTGGTATTTTCTGTATCTTTAACACGATAGCTTCTTTTATCGTATTGATTTTCCCAAACATCGCGTTGTGTTCTGATCACAGCGTTTTGTTTGATACTGTTTTCCGTCTACCTATTGACAAAATTAGGTTGCTATGATATTTTCTAACTGTACTAACTCACTTAATACAGTTAACACACAAGGAGGGCTACGATGATCACAATCAACTACAGGGATCCTCGTCCCATTTACGAACAGGTAAAATTCGGACTGCGCCGTTTAATTCTCACAGGCGTATTGAATCCCGATGAAAAAATGCCCAGCGTAAGGGAACTTTCTTCCCAGCTGGCCATCAATCCTAATACAGTGCAGCGCGCATACCGCGAACTGGAAGCGGAAGGATACATTTACTCCGTTCCCGGTAAGGGCAGTTTCGTGGCCGCTGACAAGAAGGTGGACGAGGCACGCATCCACAAGCTTCTGAAACAGCTGGACGAAGCAGTTGCCGAGCTGAGCTTCATGGGCTACAGCAAGGAAGACTTGATCCGCCGTATTACGGAAGGAGGAAATGACACATGATTGAAGTCAAGAACATCACAAAACGCTTTGGTGACTTCACCGCACTGGATAATCTGTCTCTGACCGTGCCCACAGGCTCTGTTTACGGTCTGGTCGGCCCCAACGGCAGCGGCAAAAGCACCATTATCCGCCACATTACAGGCATCTACCGCCCCGATGGCGGCGAAATCCTCATCGACGGCAAACCCGTCTATGAAAATCCCGCTGTCAAGGCACGTATCGCCTACATTCCCGACGACGTATTCTATTTTAATAACGCCACCATGAGGGACATGGCAAAATTCTACGCAGGCATCTACCCCAACTTCAGCATGGAGCGCTTCGATGCACTGCTAGAAATCTTCCCTCTGGACCCCAAGCGTCCCATCCGACGCTTCTCCAAGGGCATGCAGAAGCAGGCAGCCTTTGTGCTGTGTCTGTCCATGCAGCCGGAAATCATGGTACTGGACGAGCCCATCGACGGCCTCGACCCTGTCATGCGCCGTCAGGTCTGGAGTCTGATGATGGCTGACATCGCAGAGCGGGGCACCACCGTGCTGGTATCTTCCCACAATCTCCGTGAGCTGGAAGACGTCTGCGACCACGTGGGCATACTGGACCACGGCAAGCTGCTGCTGGAACGCAGCCTCAGCGAAATGCAGGAAAACATCTGCAAAATTCTGATTGCATTCCCCGACGGCACCGACCTGCCCGAAGGGCTGAACATTCTCCACAAATCCTCCACCGGCCGCCTGCAGACCCTCATCGTCCGCGGCAGGCAGGAGGAGCTGACGGACTATTTGAATCTGGCAAAGCCTCTGTTTATGGACGCTGTGCCGCTGACACTGGAAGAAATCTTCATTTACGAACTGGGAGGTGTTGACTATGAAGTTAAAGACATCATTGTTTAACCGCACCGTGTTTCTCAACACCCTGCAGCGCTACTGGCTCGTATTCGCAGCCTATCTGTGCATAATGGGTGCCTGCACCGTGATTCCTTTGATCAACGCGCTGCAGGAAGCAGGATGGTATCCCACCACTCTGCCCTATTATGCCTCTCTGCTGCAGCTGCTGAGCGGATGCATCCAGCCCGTCATCATCGTGAACTTCATCGCAGTTGCCGTTGTGGCAGCACTGCTGTTCAGCTTCCTGTATAACGCACGCCACACAGGCATGATGGCAAGCCTCCCCGTCAAGCGCGAAACCATGTATCTGTCCGTCTCCGCAGCCGCCATCGTCGGCATGACACTCTGCAATGTAATCATTGTGTTTCTGGCACTGATTGTTGAAATGATTTACGGTCAGGTACATCTGCCGGCTCTGGGTATCCTGCTGCTAGTATCTGTGCTGACCATCGTCATTTTCTTCGGAATGGCAGCCTTCTGCTGCATGCTCACAGGCAACATCTTCGCAGGCCCTGCGGTGTATCTGATTTTCAACTTCGTGTTCTATTGCGGCGAAGCAATCATCAACGAGCTTCTGGCAAAAATCGTATTTGGCATTGGTTACAATTACAATTATGTTACCATGTTCCTGTCCCCCATTCTGCAGGTGGGCAGCTCCGTTCAATTTGTTTACCAGCAGATTTATGACGCCGCAAACAAATGGATCGATTACACATGGGAAATGCAAGGTCTGGGCGTACTGGCAATCTACGCAGTAATTGGTCTGGTATTCCTGGTTTTGGGCATGCTGCTGTACAAAAACCGCCGCATGGAAACTGCGGGAGATACCATTTCCATTGAAATTCTCAAGCCCGTATTCCGTTTCTGCATGACGGTAGGCGGCGGACTGCTGTTTGCCACCTTCATCAGTGCTGTGCTGTATGAAGTGACCCCCACCAGATGGATGGCTGCAGCTTACCTTGCGGTACTGCTCGTCATCGGCGGTGTGATTGGTTACTTCATCTCTCAGATGCTCATCACCAAAACCGTCAACGTCTTCCGCAAGGGTTGGAAGGTTCTGGGAATCTACGCAGTGGCTGTGCTGATTGTTGTCACCGCCATTGAATGTGACCTGTTCGGCTATGAGCGCCGCGTACCCGACATCGATGACATCGCAGAAGTGACCATCACCGGCTACAACAGCGACAGAATCACCTTCGACGAGCCCGAAAACATCGAGACGATCGTAAAGCTCCACAGCAATATCATCAACAACAAGTATCTGCATGAAACAGAAGGCGGTTCTCCCGAAGCAGTTGCCTACATCGGAAGATTTACCGACCCCGCAGCTGTCTTCCGTAAGACAAGCGTGGAAATTACTTACACATTGCAGAACGAGGATGTGATTACCCGCAGATATCGAGTTGCCTACGGTCCCGATGAAGTGCTCAATCCCGCTTCCGAAATCCGTGTCTACGAAGCGCTGCTGAATACCAAAGAAGGCATGGAAGGCCGCTACACCGTAAATTACCCTGTCACCATCGACAATGTGGGTTCTGCATGGGTGGAATACACAGATGCCGTCAATTATGAAAGCATCCACTTCTCCGACCTGTCCCCAAGTGAAGTTCTGAGACTGTACAATGAATGCATCCTGCCCGACATTGCAGACGGCAAGCTGGGTGTCATTGACATCATCGAAGACAAGGACTACGCACTGAGCAAGTATCGCTGCACCATCGGTCTGGAATTCTATAAGGAGCTCGCTCCCACACAGTATGGCGGCAGAGCCTTCAAGGAATACAAGAGCATCAACGTCTACCCCACTCTGGAAGCCTCCCGCACCATGGCATTCCTGAAGGAATACGGTATCGAGCCTGCCACCGTCTACGAAGCACAGCTGGAGTACGGCTACGATTACAACGAGCTGGGCTGATCTTTGCAAACGGCCAGGGAAATCCCTATAACGATAACGATATGAGGGTATTCCCCGAAGCAACAGACGAA
>JAFQPT010000272.1 GCA_017411665.1 Oscillospiraceae bacterium
GATCAGTCGCAGAATACCGTAAACCATCGTATAGCCAATGGCAATCAGTGCCAGCTGGCCGCCCAGAGAAATACCTGTGAGCAGGATGGAAACGATATATTCAAGAGTAAATAGTTGTTCCATAACGGAGTCCTCCGTTTCATTTCAATTTCGGAAGATCAATCGTAATCTTCCGAAATACGATTGATTGGCGGGGGCATCAAGCCCCCGCCAAGAATGTTCTTATCTTAGTGAGTCAGCTAAATATTAGCTTGCAGAGCCGGTCTGAACGGTTTCCAGAATCCATGCGCCGCTTGCGGTGTCAGCAGTCTTAATGAATGCGGTGTCACGAACTGCGTCGCCGATTTCGTCAAATGCGATTGCGCCGGAAACGCCTTCGTAAGTAACGGAGCCCAGAATGTTCATGAGGTCGGTCTTGTCAATGCTGTCAGCCTTCTTCATAGCTTCCAGAGCTACATAGTAAGCATCGTAACCCATTGCGGTAACAGCAGAAATGGTGTCGTTGCCGCCGTTTGCTGCCAGAGCTTCGGAATTGGTGTTGATGTATTCCTTGATACCTGCGTCAAACTCGGGAGAGCCGCCTTCCTGATAGAAGGTGGAAACGTACAGCTGCAGATCGGTACCCTTGATTGCGTCCAGAACCATGTTGTCGTCCAGAGTGTCGGAGCCAACGAAGGGAGCTTCAATGCCCAGAGAGTCAGCCTGCTTCAGAATCTGAACTGCATATGCAATGGAAACGGGGGTAAAGATAACGTCTGCGCCTTCGCTCTTAGCCTTGTTCAGATAAGAGTTGAAGTCAGAGTTGCCGTTGGGGAAGGAGTCGGTAATAACAGTGCCGCCTGCAGCTTCAAATACCTGCTTAAAGAAAGCAATCAGACCCTGGTCGTATTCGTTGCCGCTTTCGCCCAGACAGTAAGCAACCTTAGCATCAAACTTATCCATTGCGAAGTTTGCCAGAACGTCAGCCTGGAAGTTGTCCAGGAAGCAAATACGGAAGTAGTAGCTGTTGCCTGCGGTTACGTTGGGATTGGTGCAGGTAACGCCGATAGCGGGAATGCCTGCTTCTTCAAACTTGGGGCCGCCTGCCATGGAAACGCCGGAGCCATAGGAACCCAGAACAACGGAAACGCCTGCGCTGACCAGAGAAGATGCAGCGGAGGGAGCCTTGTCGGTGGAAGAGCCGTTGTCACCGTAAACCAGTTCAACCTTGTAGGTTTCGCCGCCGATGGTGATTTCGGGGGTCAGAGAGTTTGCATACTGCATACCCAGAATTTCCTTCTTGCCGCCGGATGCGGAGTCACCGGAAGAGGGTTCAAATACGCCGATCTTAACAACCTTTTCGCCGGAATCGGAAGCATCGGAGCCGCCGCCACATGCGCACAGAGACAGAACCATGCACAGAGCAAGAATCATAGCCAAGAATTTTTTCATTTTATAATCCTCCCTTTTTAAAAACCATCCGCCTCGCGCGGACAACTGTTTTTATGCAGCAAATTATACATCAATTTAGCGTGAAAAACAATACTCAATTACCACATAAAAGTAATACCTATATAGGAAGATTTGCACAAAATTTTCACAGTTTCTTAATAATTGAGCGCCTCGTACATTTGCTGCGCCCACAATATATATTCCTATAAATAAAAAGAAATGCCCCAACTCATAAAGTCGGGGCATTTCTTTTTATTTCAGCAGTTCCAGCAGCTGACGGATGTTTTTCTTGCCAAAGCTGATTTTTTCACCATCATTGACCACCAGGCACGGTACACTCATAACATTGAACTGCTCGCGGAGTGCGGGGAAATGGGTGATATCGTAGACCTCTGCGCTTACATTCTCATTGAGAGAGGCAATTCGCTGTGCAGCCAGCACCAGCTCGGGGCACATGGTGCAGCTGAGAGACACCAGCACCTTGATATCCATCTTCTTCAGCGCGGATGCCGACTGTCGCAAATCCTCGTCAATAGGCTGGCCGGGACCTGCCGCATTGTACAAGCCAAGCACAAAGGACGTAAACTCATGCCCGCCGGGCACACCGTGGAATGCCAGACCGCTGTAGCTGCCGTCCGCTCTGTGAATCCGCACGCAGGGAGCACCTTCCATATCGTCTTCGAGTTCAAGTTTCAGCTTATCGGTCAGAGCCGCAAGCTCCTTCATATATGCCTTCAGCTCGCCGGATACTGCGCTGTCATTGAGCCGCAGCTTGAGAATCAGCGCATGTTCCATTCTGCCGAATACCGTGTGCAGCT
This sequence comes from Oscillospiraceae bacterium, assembly GCA_017411665.1. The sequence continues at coordinate 2,250 of JAFQPT010000272.1, forward strand.
GGGCAAGCATGGCCTCATCGAACAATCCCCCGCTGTGCTGTACTGCCGCAGGAGCTGGCTGCTGCATCTTGGGAGGCTCCGCCTTGGGAATTTCGGGCACGAGACCCGTTTTCTTCTGCATTGCAGATGCATACTTTTCCAACTCTGTTGCTGCCAATGCGCCGTCGCCAACCGCGGTGACCACCTGTCGCAGGTTCTTCACACGCACATCACCCGCCGCATACAGACCGTCAACAGAGGTCTTCATAGCTTCGTCGGTAAGGATATAGCCCTGCTCATTCAGCTGAGCCAGCCCCTTGACCAAGCCCGTCGCAGGCGCATAGCCTGCAAAGACGAATACACCGATGTTTCCGCCGTCGGGGTCGCGGAATTCCTTGACCTCGCCGCTCTTGTTATTGCGGACTCGAATCCCCCGCAAGCTGCTGTCACCAAACACCTCTTCTACTTCCGTGTTGGTCAGCACAGTGATTTTGGGGTGGTTGGAGGCTGCTTCCGCGATGCTCTGAGCACAGGAGAAGCCATCCTTACGAATGAGAATGGTCACATGGCGGGCATATTTCGTTAGAAACATCGCTTCTTCCGCTGCCGCAAAACCACCGCCCACTACATAAACATCCTTGCCGGTAAAGAATTCTCCGTCGCAGGTTGCGCAGTAAGCCACACCGCGGCCGCGATATTCCGCTTCGCCCTTGAACCCCACCATACGGGGATGGGCACCCGTTGCCAGCAGCACACCGAAGGCTTTCAAATCGCCTCGGGAGGTTTTAACGGTTTTTAAGTCACCGCTGAGATCCAAGCCTTCCACTTCAGTCAGCATAAACTCCGCACCGAAGGACTCCGCCTGCTTGCGCATGGTTTCGGTCAGTTCCTCTCCGCCGGTGCGTACTACACCGGGGTAGTTGACCACTTCGTGGGTAATGGTGATTTGTCCGCCAAACTTTTCTTTTTCCAAAACGAGGGTGCGGTATTTGGCTCTTGCCAGATAAATCGCAGCCGTCAGCCCCGCAGGCCCGCCGCCGATGATGATAACGTCATATAAATTCTTCATAGAATCTTCCTTTCTTCATCCTAATATTGGAAAAAAACGGCACCGAAATGATTCGGTGCCGCCGAGAGATATCTTTTACAGCATACCAACCAGATCCAGGCTGGGCTTCAGAGTTTCGGCACCGGGCTGCCACTTTGCGGGGCAAACTTCATCGCCGTGTTCTGCCACAAACTGCAGTGCCTGCAGCTTACGGAACAGTTCATCCGCGTTGCGACCCACATTGCCTGCGCTGACTTCGTAGGACACGATCCTGCCTTCGGGATTGATAATGAAGGTGCCGCGTTCTGCCATGCCGTCAGCTTCGATCAGCACTTCAAAGTCCTTGGAGATCGCATGAGTGGGGTCAGCCAGCATGGGGTAACGGATCTTCTTGATGCGGTCGGAAGCATCATGCCATGCCTTGTGAACGAAATGGGTGTCGGTGGACACAGAGTAGATTTCGCAGCCTGCTGCTACGAACTTATCATAAATGTTTGCCAGGTCTTCCAGTTCGGTGGGGCAGACAAAGGTGAAGTCTGCGGGATAGAAGAAGAATACGCTCCACTTTCCCAGAATATCTTCCTTGGTAACGGTCTTAAACTGATTGTTGATATAGGCCTGCGCGGAGAATGCGCCGATTTCCTTGTTGATCATAGACATAGTGTAATCTCCTTTTCATTTTAATATATAGTATAGTAATTTATAAACAAGATATGTGTTAGCGTTGTCTAACTTATCGTTTTTCAGAACCCGACTGCGCTGCTCACCGAACAGACACAGTCGGGAATCTTTTTGGCTTCTCTTTGTGGTTATAGAGTACCATATATTTTCCATTTTGTCAATAACAATAATTATTATTATTTAATAAAATAACATACACTCCCTTAAACCCGGGAGTGTATCGTCAAATATTATTTATGATATCGCAACCTAAAATTCATACTCGAAAAACGGGACAAGCTCTGCCTGCAGCTTCTGAATCATAAAGGAATTCAGTTTGTACGGGACAAGACTTTGCATCCCAATCCGCGTCACCTGTTCCAGTCTTATGATGGAGCAATCGTCACACTCTTGAATATAAAGGTAGTATTCTCTGTGGGATCCGTACTCCGAAATCGTTACAATCCCCTTCTTCAAATCCACAGCACAGTTCAGTTCATCTGCACCGTTTTTCATTTCCAGCAGGCGAATGACTTCATCCCTTGTCAACCGGACTTTATACACGAACTTTCTCATAGAAGAATCGTGGTTCACAACATCGGTTGCACTCATATAATTTTTAATGGTAGGCACAGTCATTCCCAGCACAAGGGGAATCACAATGACAAAAAAGAGTATTCCTAAAATCAGACCTTCCATCATATCACCCGCTTTCTCATTATATTATAACATAGAACGGTGCGGATACCAATGATACATTATTATCGGCATGTTTTCTTCACGTCGAAACCCTCTCAGGCTACGAATCCCACCGTAAAAAGAAATCCCCCATCTTTCGATGGGGGATTTCTTTGGCGCAGACGGTGGGATTCGAACCCACGTGCCGTTTTACCGACAAACTGATTTCGAGTCAGCCCCGTTATGACCACTTCGATACGTCTGCATATGAACATTCCGATTATATCAACACCGCATGGAAAAAGCAAGGAAAACAACGCATCACTTTTCCCACCCTTCCCACACAAATATTCGGCAAAATCCGCAAAAAATGTTTCGCCTCCGTACCATTCAATGATATACTGTTGTCATCAATCAATCAGACAGGAGGCAGCATTATGGAACAAAACACTACCCCCGACGGCAAGCTCAAAGCCTATAAAAAAGAAGCCAAAGCACGGGCAAAGGCCTATCTCAAAGACAGGCGCGCCTGCAGCTCTACGGAATCCAGACAGCATCTGAAGGAAACCTGCAATGCCAGAAAGAAGGAATGGAAGGCTACTTTGAAAACGCTGGACAAAGAAGAGCGTATAATCCAGAAAAAGGCCTATAAGACCTATAAAAAACGTCTGCATCTCACCCGCAGAATCACGACATGGGTAGCCATTATTTGTGTACTGGCACTGGTCATCAACATGGCTTCTCCTCTGATTACCAATATCAGCGCCATTATGTCCCAGTCCTACACCGATCACACTGCGGAAGCAGCGGCGGCTCGTGAAGCAGGTCTGGCATTTGCACCCCAGATTTCCGACGAAGGCATTGTTCTGCTGAAAAACGAGGGCAATCTTCTGCCTCTGGACAACAAAAAGGTGAACATCTTCGGCACCGATGCCTATAACTTCAAATATGGCGGCGGTGGCTCCGGCGCAGTGGACCTGTCCACCGTGGTAAACCTCTTTGACAGTCTGGAAATGGCAGGCATCGAAATCAACCCCACACTCCACGCCATGTACAACGACATGGGACAGGATGCCTCTGACACCGGCAGCAATAATATCGTTTCCATGGTCAGCTCCTTCCTGTTTGGTGCAGAAACCGAGGATATCGACTCCAACGACTATCTCACCGACGAAGTGCTGTCCGCAGCAAAGGAATACTCCGACCAGGCCATCGTTGTTCTGAGCAACGAAGTGGTGGAAGCCTCCGACTGTGACGCGGAAGCACTGGCGCTGACCCCCAATCGCCGCGAATTGATTCGTCGTGTGGCAGAAAACTTTGACCATGTCATCGTAATCGTCAACGTAGGCAACGCGACCGAGCTGGGTATTCTGGACGAATATGACTCCATTGAAGCTGTTGTCTGGGTCGGCATTCCCGGCACACAGGGCTGCGTCTCTCTGGGCAAGGTGCTCACAGGGGAAATCAACCCCTCCGGCAGATTGGTGGACACCTATCCCTACTCCGCTTCCGCCGCCCCTGCCTCCGTCAACTTCGGCGACTATAAGTATGATAATATCAAGGGCATGGCCTTCATCAACTACAACGAAGGCATCTACATCGGCTACC
>JAFQPT010000273.1 GCA_017411665.1 Oscillospiraceae bacterium
ATTAATATCCTTCAAAATATCTTTCTTACCGCCGTTTTCTTCAGCGCTGAAGCAAATATTTTTCAGTTCAAGCATAGGAACCTCCACCCGAAACAATTAAAATGTTTCGTCAAACTTATCAGAAATATCTTTTTTAAATTCCAGTTTGCTTTCCGTATGGTTGAGCAAACGGACAATATTGCCTCTGTGCTTAAAAATAACAAAGCTAGCAGCAACCAACGCAATGATAAAGCACAGCATGCCGTGACGGGCCAGTACAACACCTATGGGGAAAAATCCGGCTGCAAGCACAGAACCCAGAGACACATATCTGGTCAGAGCAACTGCAATAAGGAAAATAATGATTACAATCAAAAACAGACGCCAGTCAAAAAACAGCATAGAACCCCATGCAGTCAGGATTCCCTTACCACCGCGCATTTGATGAAACACGGGATACATATGACCCAACACAACACACAAAAGCGCAAAAACAGCACCTACATTTGCTGCACCGTAAAATCCAAGAATGAATTTACCCAGCAGCACAGGAATCGCTCCCTTGAAAATGTCGATACCGAACACAATCGCCATACCTGTCGTACCATAGGTACGATGAAAATTCGTCAACCCTGCATTATGGCTGCCATAATCGCGAACATCCTGGTTAAACATTGCATTGGAAGCAATAATTGCTCCGTTCACACTGCCAAACAGGTAACCGACGATTGCAATAATAACGAGCCAAAAAGTAAGCATTACTCCTTGTCTCCCTTCTGTCGAATAATCATACGTATGGGAGTACCTTCCAAACCAAATACCGCACGAATCTGATTTTCCAGATAACGCTGGTAAGAGAAGTGGAACAGTTCGCGGCTGTTGCAGAATGCAACAAATGTAGGGGGCTGAATACCCGTCTGTGTCATGTAGTAAATCTTCAGACGTCTGCCCTTGTCTGTGGGAGGCTGTACACGAGCCTGTGCATCTGCCAGCAGAGTGTTCAGCATACCGGTTGTAATACGCATGCAACTCTGATCCTTTACATAATTGATCAGTTCAAACAGGCGATTTGCTCTCTGACCGGTCAATGCAGAAATAAAAACAATCGGTGCATAAGACATAAAACTCAAATCACGCTGAACATCCTTACGCATGTTCTCCATGGTTTTGGAATCCTTTTCAACCAGGTCCCATTTGTTGACAACCACAATGATTGCCTTCCCTGCTTCATGAGCAAGACCTGCAATTTTGGTGTCCTGATCAGTTACACCTTCGGTTGCATCGATCATCAGCAGACAGACGTCTGCGCGTTCAATTGCCATCTTCGCTCTGAGAACAGAGAATTTTTCAATTCTGTCATCGACCTTGCTCTTACGACGAATACCTGCAGTATCAATGAAAACATACTTACCGTACTCATTTTCAAACTTAGAGTCGATAGCATCTCTGGTGGTGCCTGCAACATTGGAAACAATGACTCGCTTTTCGCCCAGCACCCAGTTAACCAAAGAGGACTTGCCGGCATTGGGCTTACCGATAACAGCAACTTTAATGCTGTCATCTTCTTCCTCTACGCCTTCATCTTCTGGGAAATAGCTCAGGCATGCATCCAGCAAATCACCGGTACCATGACCGTGAATTGCGGATACAGGAATGGGATCCCCGCAGCCCAGAGAATAGAATTCATAAATGTTGGGGTCGGTGCGACCGGTAGAGTCGCACTTATTAACTGCCAAAACAACAGGCTTCTTGGAACGCAGAATCATATGCGCAACATCTTCGTCTGCTGCGGTTACACCGGTAGTGATATCGGTAACCAGAATGATTACGTCCGCAGAGTCGATTGCAATCTTTGCCTGTTCACGCATAAACAGCAAAATTTCGTTATCGGTTGTGGGTTCGATACCACCGGTATCAACAAGGTCAAATACTCGGCCGCACCATTCGCATTCTTCGTAAATACGGTCTCTGGTGACGCCGGGAGTATCTTCAACGATAGAAACTCGCTTGTTGATCAATTTATTAAAAAGATTGGATTTGCCTACGTTGGGGCGGCCAACAATGGCTACAAGAGGTTTAGACATTCACAGCCTCCTTTAAATCTCCTCACCCAGCATGGCATACAGTAATTCTGCGCCATCCTGAGGAATATCAATTACTTTCACATTCAGTTCACGCTCAACATCAGCAACTGTCAAGTCATCCAAAAATACTGTTTCGCCATGGCGAAGCATATTGGTCGGAATCAGTATACGCTCACCAAGCTCTTTTCCCTTCAGCTGATTAATCATGTCTTGCGCTGTTACAAGGCCTGCTACATTAATCTGATGTCCGAAGAAATCGTTTTTAATTGCAAACACTTGTCCTTTTATATTAGCACATTTTTCCATTGCTGTCATCAAAAGTTTTTCCAGATAAGGGGCAGCAGCCTCACCCGTCACAACAGAAAACTGTACACCGTCTCCTTCATCGGAGTCTACCATTTTGAGTGCAGTTTCAAACTCGACTTTCAAAAGACGAAGCATCCCCACACCGTTATCGAGCTGAGCGTATTCCCCGTAGTATTCATCGTCGGGCAGCTCACGTTCCGCAAGAATATAAAACTCGTCAGAGCAATATACAATTTTGTCACCGTAGAAAGAATCACACTGTGCAGCAAAACCCTCCACAAGGTCAATGGTTCGCTCAGCCTGTTCCTTAGTAAAAGGCTTAAGAGGTTCGAGCCCGGAACGGTACTTGGTCAACCCGACAGGAACAACGGCAACACTGTTTACCGCAGGGTACATTTCAGCCAAATCATGAATGCTGTTCAGCAATTCTTTTCCGTCATTATATCCGGGACAGCATACAATCTGACAATTCATGGTAATACCCGCATCACTGAGCTTTTGAATACGCTCCATAATATCTCCTGCGGCAAAATTACCCATCATCTCACTGCGCAGCTCTGGATTCGTGGTATGAACAGACACATTAATGGGGCTGATTTTCAAATCACAAATTCTCTGAAGCTCTCTGTCGGTCAGGTTGGTAAGAGTAATATAGCTTCCTGTTAGGAAACTCATACGTGCATCATCATCTTTAAAATAAAGACTGTCACGCATACCGGGAGGCATCTGGTCGACAAAACAGAATACGCAGTTATTGGTACATTCCATTGCACAGTCCATCAAATAATCTTCAAATTCCAATGCAAGATCTGTACCGACTTCTTTTTTTACAGTAACGGAATACTCACTTCCGTCAGGTCTTTTTAAATCAACTGTTACACGGGGCTCATAAGAGTAATACATATAATCCAGTACATCATGAATCATATTGCCGTTTATTGCCACCAGCTGATCACCGATTTTTACTTTGTTATACAGAGGACTGTACGGTTCAATGACCTTGATCATAGAACGACTCATAAATTCACCCCTTGCAAATTTTTTCACATACAGCAAAAGAAGAAGGTCACGAGACCTTCTTCTAAAGCTACTTTTTGATTAGTCAACGTTGAGAACAACGCGGCCGTTGTACTTACCGCAAGCGGTGCAGACGCGGTGGGGCATCTTGTATTCGCCGCAGCTGGGGCACTTTACAACATTGGGAGCTTCCAGCTTCCAGTGAGCAGAACGTCTCTTGTCTCTTCTCTGACGAGATACTTTACTTTTAGGGACAGCCATTGTGACACCTCCTAATTCGTTCAGCTGTTTTGAGCAGCTATTTTACTTACTTGTTATTTATCCAAAAGCTGCTCAAGCACAGCCCATCTTGGATCTATTTGTTTCTTGCAAGAGCATTTCTCATGATTGAGATTTGCACCGCAACCGTCGCACAATCCGGCACAGTCCGGCTTGCACAACATCTTGGCATCCATATCGAACACAAAGCAAGTGTACAAAATGTCATCCAAGTCGATTTCGTCGTCCTCCATCTGGAACAAATCTTCTTCAGATTCATCCGTAGCGATGCCGGCATTCAGTTCAACCGTTTTCTCTCGATCGAATTCCGCACCGCAGCGATCGCACACACAGTGCATCTTTGCAGTTACAGTCCCCTTCAAAGTAAGAATACCGGCTGTGTTAACCACAGCACCTTCTGCCTTCAAAGGCTCATCGAAGCGAACGACAGCGGGAAAATCCAGCTCATCAGTGGAAAGTTCGCAGGAAAACGGTGCCTTCGCACCGGGAACTTCGATAATCTTGCGCAGGTTCAGTTTCATATATCACATACCTCACACAGTCGCTAAAGTATTATAATCAAATTCACTTGCAATGTCAACAGATAAATTGCGAAAAACTGTGAATTTCTGATAAGATATTACCGCTATTTTGTGGAAATGTCAATAAGCAGAACATAAGCCCTTGGTTGACAAAATGAATGAATTCCTTGATAATAGGATAGAATCGGAGGCGATCAATTTGAAAGAACTGACTGTCAACAAAAATGATGCCGGACAAAGACTGGACCGCTTTGTGGGAAAGGCTGTTCCTCTGCTGCCGGAATCTCTTTTACAGAAATATATTCGACTGAAACGTATTAAGGTCAACGGCAAAGGCTCAAAGCGAGACTATCACGTCGTGCAGGGCGATGTACTCCAGCTTTATATCAACGATGAATTTTTCGAGAAACCTCGCGAAGAAAACTCTTATCTGAAGGTCTCTACCCCCAGAATCAACATTGTCTACGAGGACGAGAACATTCTTCTGGCTGACAAAAAGCCCGGTGTGCTTTGCCATAGCGCGGGACAATGGGATTATAACACTCTCATCGCCAACATTCAGGCCTATGCATATCAAAAAGGTGAATGGAATCCCCGCGGTGAAAATTCCTTCGCCCCAGCCCTTTGCAACCGCATTGACAGAAACACAGGGGGGATCGTCATTGCCGCAAAAAACGCTGAGGCACTGCGTATTTTGAACGAAAAAATCAAAGACCGCGAGCTGGATAAGTTTTACCTCTGTGCAGTCCACGGAAGGCCCTACCCTGCCGAAGGAATTTTAAGCGGCTATATTTTTAAAGACGCCAAGAAAAATCAAGTATATGTCAAAAAGCATCAGGAGCCCGGTGCAAAGTTTTCCCAGACCAAGTACAAAGTTTTGAAAACAAAAAACAATTTGTCCTTGGTGGAATGTGAGCTGTTGACCGGACGTACTCACCAAATAAGGGCACAAATGGCAGATGCCGGATGGCCTCTCCTCGGTGACGGAAAATACGGCAGCGAACGAAAAAACAAGCAGTTTGGTGAAACAAGCGGTCAGGCACTTTATTCCTATAAGCTGACATTCCGCTTCGAAACCGACGCAGGAATTCTCAATTATCTCAACGGACAAACATTCACAGTTCAAGACATTGATTTCGTTGAAAAGTACTTCAAATAAGGAAAATGACAAACAGTCCGCAGAAGAATCTTATTCTCTGCGGACTGTCTTTTTTGCGAATTAAGTGTATACAAAATACTTTATTTAATTAAAATATTTATATTGACTTTTTTCGTGTAAATGTTACACTGAGACTAATAATTGGAGAGGAGGAGGATAATGTCAAAAGAACTGATTCGTCTCGTCGATTGTGGTATGAGATTTGACGGCGAGACGGTATTGGATAACATTAATCTCTACATTAATGACAGTGAGTTTCTGACCCTGCTGGGACCTTCCGGCTGCGGTAAAACAACCACGCTTCGAATCATCGGTGGATTCCTTACCCCCACAAACGGCGATGTTTTGTTTGACGGTGTCAGAATCAACGATGTACCTCCGCACAAGCGTCAGGTTAATACTGTATTCCAGAAATATGCACTATTCCCCCATCTGGATGTATACGACAACGTAGCCTTCGGTCTGAGACTGGTGCGACCTAAGCTCAGCAAGAAGGAGATTGACACACGTGTACTTGAAATGCTTGAAGTTGTTTCTCTCAAAGGCTTTGAACACCGCAGTGTCAGTTCTCTTTCCGGCGGTCAGCAGCAGCGTGTAGCAATTGCACGCGCACTGGTAAACCGCCCCAAGGTACTGCTCCTGGACGAACCTCTTGCAGCACTGGACTTGCGTCTGCGCAAAGACATGCAGCAGGAACTGAAGCGTATACAGCAGCAGATGGGAATTACATTTATATACGTCACGCATGACCAGGAAGAAGCTCTGGCAATGTCTGATACCGTTGTTGTAATGGACGGCGGTAAGATTCAGCAGATTGGTTCTCCCGAAGCAATTTATAACGAACCGAAAAACGCCTTCGTTGCAGACTTTATCGGTGAAAGTAATATTGTTGACGGCATCATGCGCTCTGACTATATTGTTGAGATCAATGGCCGCAAGTTCCCTTGTCTTGACAAGGGCTTTGCACCCAATGAACCCGTCGACGTAGTCATCCGTCCCGAAGATATCGACATCGTTCCTCCCGAACAAGGCCAGCTGGTAGGTACTGTTACCAGTGTTACCTTTAAGGGCATGATGTATGACATCATTGTTGACTTCCGTGGCTTCAAGTGGCTGATTCAGACCACCGACCACAGTCCCGAAGGCGCTTCCATCGGCATCAAGATTGATCCCGACGGCATCCACATCATGAAGAAGAGCCATTACTCCGGTATGTTTGGCGACTACTCTTCTTTCTCCGAAGAATATGATGAATTGGATGTTCCTGTGGTCGATCCTGAGGAAGAGGAGAGCGGCGATGAAGAATAAGCTCTATCACGCAGCCACACCTTACGTCATTTGGATGGCATTGTTTGTAGTTGCTCCCATTATCATGGTGGTTCTCTACGCATTTTCTTCCGCTGACGGTGGTTTTACCTTCGAAAACTTCACCCGTATGGGTGCATATGCA
>JAFQPT010000274.1 GCA_017411665.1 Oscillospiraceae bacterium
GCCAAGTGGTAAGGCAGTGGACTGCCAATCCGCGACTCCCCGGTTCAAATCCGGGTGGCGCCTCCAGAAAAAGAAAACCCGATGCATTGCATCGGGTTTTTCTTTTTCTGGAAATGAAGTGCGCCTGTCGGCGCATGAAGTGTGCTGACGCACATGAAGATGCGATGCAAATGAAGAGCTGCTTCACAGCATGAGCGCACTTTGCTTCGTGCAAACGTAGTTTGCGCTTCATTGCAGCTTTGCTGCTCTTCATGTTTGCGAAGCAAACACTTCTTTGAAATTGATTGTAAGCTATGCTACACTGACCATAGAGGTGAAAGCGATGAGAAATGATAAGCTGTCTGTACAATCAATGGACTTTGCAGTATCTTCTCATCTCTTCCATTAACACCGATAAATCCAATACCAAATAACCAAAGACCGAAGTCATGGGACCTCGGTCTTTGCTTGTTTTATCCCTGCAGTCCTCTGGACTGTCTGTCCATGTCTTCGATGACAATGTCAAAAATCTCGCCCAGAGTTGCGCAGTATTCCAGCACCTTCCAGGGCTCATTGGTGTGGAAATGAATTTTGATCAAATCTTCATCGCCCACGGCCAGCAGACAGTCGCCGTCGAAATTGTCTGCGATGTAATCGTAAATTTCGTCTTCGTCCAGTCCGGTGCCCTCAATCAGCAATTGTGTGTCATATCTGAATTCAGTCAGTTCTTCCATGGTAGATGCCTCCTTGGGGATCGTTGTGATCGGTATAATATAGTTTTCCGAAATTGAATGAATTTTCTGTAAAATACAACGTAAAGAATTACCCCGCCTGCTTCATATTGGGCCAACGCTGCTCCATCCACGTATCGTCGTAGCGCTCGTCCAGAAATGCTTCAATCACATTGGGAGATTCTGCACCCGATTGTCGGAAGTCATAGCGTACCATTGCAGCTGCTGTAAGTGTACAGTTGCAGGCCATGATACCTACAATCAGCCATGTAACAATTTTCCCCTGTACGGCGGGGATCAGCTGGATTATGTCCGACAGCTTGGGATAGAGCATCTTGATCCACACTACAGCCAAAACACCCCAGAACAGGCAGTACAGCACGTTGGTGCGCCCGCCGATGTTCAGCGGCATACCCGAATAATCCCAGAACACCTTGCCGAATACCAGCTCGGTGAATACGCTGCACAGATATTCATATGCTCCGCCGATAAAAAAGCCTGCGGTAAAGGCATAGCGGTCGGGCTTTTCGGCGAGATTTTTCAATGTGACGGTCAGCACTGCTGCGCCCAAGCCCCAAACAACGCTGAAGGTACCGTACAGCAGACTGCTGCGGTTCATGAAGTATCCGTCGATGGAATAGCAGTACAGCATTTCAATCAGTGCTCCAAAGAAGGAGCTGACCAGAAATACCCATACCAGCTTGTCAAAGCAGATTCCCCGAGCGAAGGTGTGGTCGCCGTCGTCGGAAGGGTCGGGGGTCAGAATGCCGGGATAGGCCCGGTGCAGGCGGTCTCGGATGGATGCGGTTATGCGGTCAGACAGACGATCTGTGCGGCTTCTCCGCAGCTGTGCGCCCATAGAGGAGCGACCGGTGCGAATGGCGTGGAATACACTGAAAAAGTCAAGGATGAGCAGCAAGGCAACGATACCCGCAAGGATGCTGATGGCTGTATGTGGCAGCAGGGAGATTGCAGCAAACAGCAGGGGATGAACGACCAGATATACGGCATAGCAGATTCCCGCAACGGCGGCGGTCAGCAGATGGCGCAGGGTAGCCGGCAGCGCTGCGGTGTATTCCATAGCTGCGCGAGACTGTCCGCTGACGTTCAGAACAAACTGATTGCACAACAGCTGCACAGTGCGGAAGGTAATCAGACACAGCAGATACTGCAGCAGCATGTTGTTCAGTTGGGGGAGAGCGGTTAACAGCAGGGCGGCGGTCAGACCGTAGGACAGCACCAGCGGCAGATTCAGAAAGCCGCGGTTGACGTAATGGCGATCCTTAATGGCGATGACGCAGGTTTCGCCTGCCCAGCCGAAAAAGGAATAAATTGTCATGTACAAAATGAGCTGCGGTAATGTGTAGTGCATGATACTCCTCGAAACTATAAAATATAACGTGTTGTATCATGTTTATGCGGCGCTTGCAAGAGGCGTAACCGTTTGTTTTCACAATGGTCATAGATTGGTAAAATCTTGCGAGAAACGGAGTAGGGAACAACTCGACAAATCGAAGTTTGAAGGGAGGAGTTAAAAGAGGCGCTTGGCTCCCCTTATCGAAGGGGAGCTGGCATTTTGCGCAGCAAAATGACTGAGAGGTCGATTTTACAAACGTTTCCGCATGTTTTTCGACCTCTCCACCGCAAGCGGTCCCCCTCAGCTCTGCACACCCACAAGGGGCGCCCTTCGCAAGGGGAGGC
>JAFQPT010000275.1 GCA_017411665.1 Oscillospiraceae bacterium
ATCATCTCCATGGAACAAGCCGACAGACTGTACTTGCTCGGCAGATATACCGAACTCGTTTATACCACCATCAGACTTTACTTTGAGAGTTATGACGAGCTGATTGACGGCAGCGGTGATTTGTATCACAATTTCTGTCGCTCCATCGATATTCCCGATGTTTACGGCTCTATGGAAGTTTTTGAAGAAAGCTACCCCTTCGACGAAACCAACCCCGACTCCATCATGTCCAATCTGACCCGTGCTTACGACAACGCCATCGAACTGCGTGACGAAATCGGTTCGGAAGTCATTTCCTACATTCAGCTTGCCATTTACGCTATGAACAAGGCAAAAATCAGCAAAGCACCGCTGATTGAAATGCAGAAGGTCATGGATAATATTCTGGCATTCTGGGGCATTGCCGATGACAGCATCGACTCGGAACACGCCAGAAATATGATTAAGGCAGGCAAGCGCATTGAGCGCATCGACCTGTACGGACGTTTGAAAATTTCCCGCAGAGAATTGCAGCGTGAAGTACTGCGTCTGATCCCCCGCATCCAGCGCAGCGGACTTGTTTACAGCAAGGACCATCTGCAGCTGCTGAAGGAGCTTGTGGAAGAGCCTGAGCTTGACTACTATCAGATTGTCTGCACTGTGGAATCCATCGTTTAAAAGGAGCTGAGTCTTTGAGCAAACTGCAGTTTGAATATCGGATGGACCTGACCTACTCCGAACCTGTTACGGAATGCCATTACACCCTCAAATGCATTCCGCAAAACACGGACATGCAGCAAATTCGCGAACTGACAATCGAATTAACCCCCGTCACAGATTACCAAAGGGATTCCGATTCCTTTGGTAATCTGATGATTTACGGGAATCACTATATCCCCCACACCTGTTTCTCCGTTACTGTCAAGGGTATCGCAGAAACATGGCTGTCTGTCAGTCAGCAAGACGCGGGCAACAGCAGTATTTACAGCTTTCCTCACGGCCTCAACCGCACCGGCGCAAATCTGCGTGCCTATCACAGCCGTCTGACTGTCCCCGCTCATTCCCCCTATGAAACAGCAATGTACCTCATGCGCTGTCTCCATCGGGATTTCCGCTACGTACAGGGTGTAACGACTATGAACACTTCTGCCGAAGAGGCATGGACACTGGGGCAGGGAGTCTGCCAAGACTATGCACATATTCTCATTGCGCTGTGTCATCTGTCCAACATCCCCGCGCGATATGTCACGGGCATGATGATTGGCGAGGGGCACAGTCATGCATGGGTAGAAATTCTCGACCATGGCTACTGGTACGCATTAGACCCTACCAATAACTGCATCGCAGCAGATACTTACATCAAAATCGGTCACGGCAGAACCGCGAAAGACTGTATGCTCAACAAAGGGCTGATTAAGGGCGGTGGCCGTCAAATTCAAACTGTGACAGTTTCTGTACAGCAGCTGTCATAAAGGAGTTACCATGATTAAAACCATTGCATCAGTGGGCTTACCCGTTGATGAAGTACTTAAAATAAAAAAGAATCGTATTGCCCCCAACCGACTGACAGGCAGCGAAAAGCGCATCAGCGTTGTTACGGGCATTCACGGCGACGAGCTGGAAGGTCAATACGTATGCTTTGAGCTGATTCGCCGCATCCGTGACCAAAAGCACCATCTGCATGGCATTGTAGACGTTTATCCTGCCATGAATCCTCTTGGCATTGATTCCATCACCCGCGGCATTCCCGCTTTTGATATGGACATGAACCGCCTCTTCCCCGGCAACAAAGACGGCGGCATGAACGAATATCTGGCAGCAAAAATCACCTCCGATTTAGTGGGTTCCGACTTGTGCATTGACATTCACGCCAGCAACATTTTCCTTACCGAAATCCCGCAGGTTCG
Source organism: Oscillospiraceae bacterium (assembly GCA_017411665.1). Next base: position 1,887 of record JAFQPT010000275.1, read on the forward strand.
TATTAACGAGCTTCATAAGGATACTTTAGTCCCCATCGCAAAGGATTTAAATGTCGATTTCATCTGGGTACACGGCGCAAGCACCGTACTGGAATCCACATTGGCATACAGCTTAAACAGCCGCAGCACCCCCACCTTGGTTGTGGAGATGGGCGTAGGCATGCGTATCACCAAGGAATACTGTGACCAGTTGGTAGACGGTATTTTCTGCGTTATGAAGCGCATGGGCATCTGGAGCGGTGAAACCATCACCCCCAGAATCCCCATCATTTCGGAAAATCCCGACGATGTCAGCTATTTGAACGCACCCATCTCAGGTGTATTTGTTCCCTGCGTGAAGCACTGGGAACATTTGAAAAAAGGAGATGAAATCGGCTGGATCATCGACCCGCTGCAAGGAACAATCCTTGAAAAAATCATTTCCCCTGTTGACGGTATTCTCTTCACCATTCGAGAG
>JAFQPT010000276.1 GCA_017411665.1 Oscillospiraceae bacterium
ATCCGGGGATATCTGTAAAATCAACCTGCCGTAGACTTCTGTCTACGGCATTTTTAATGCCGCAACACCCAAAATGCCCAATTCCATGCTGTACAAAACGCTGAAATTTACCATCCACGGCAAAGAAAACAAAAAGTAAAAAAGGATTTTAAACGGTACATATTTTTCCGGTTCGCATTTGCCGTTTACTTGAAGCGTTTCAAGTATTTGGCGGATGCCGACTCAAATCGTTTCAATTGAATTTTGGTTGTTTTTTCGTCGTTTTGCACAATAAATATCGTTGCGTTCGCCACTATATTTGGTTATTAATCCAATTTCTCCTTGACGTATTTTGGGATAATCAGTAAAATAAGGTGTAGGACGTAATTTAAACGTTTCAATTCAAAAACAAGGAATGATTAGGTTATGGCTACAATCAAAGACGTTGCAAAGCGGGCGGGTGTTTCCACCGGAACCGTATCCATGGTCATCAATAACAATCCCGCTGTGAAACTGGAAACACGGCTGCGGGTACTGCATGTAATTGAGGAACTGAATTATGCCCCCAATCAGTATGCCCGCTCTCTGGTTACCAAAAGAAGAAATATCGTCGGTGTTGTCCGAACGGTAGTTACTTCTCAAAAAGATGCCTATCGCGGCGGTTATCACTTCAATGAACTTCCCGACACTTATCTTGCCGATATGCTGGATGCCATTGTAGATGAAGTCACGCGCATGCGCTACAGTTTGCTGTTTGATGTTCTGGCTTGGGCAAAGGAAGATGTTCTTCAAGACGTGGAGCTTCCTGCCATGGCGCAGGACGGTCGTGTGGACGGCCTTATCTGGGCCAGCGGTTTTATGACCGAACCCCACAGACAATTTTTAACCCAGCAGCATTTGCCGGTCGTAACCATCGGGTCCCGGTTTGACTGTTTCGACTGGGTGGATACTGATCCCGAAAAAGGTATTTATCTGATGACGAAGTATGTGATCTCCTGCGGCCACCGCAACATCGCATTTATCAACGGTCTGAATAATACCCAGACCTCCAGCCATAAGCTGATCGGTTTTAAAAAAGCTATGGAGGAAGCAGGGTTGGAGATATCCATGACCCGGTTAGACCAAGCTGCTTTCAGCGGTGTCGGCGGTTACAACGCTATGAAGCGCATCTGGGAACGAGGCGAACGCCCCACAGCCGTAATCACAGCGCTGGATATTCTGGCTGTCGGTGTAATCCACTATTTACAAGAAATCGGTCTTCACGTGCCAAACGACATTTCCGTTACCGGATATGAAGATGGTATTTTGACCGAGCATATGATCCCCCGGCTTACAAGCGTCAATACAAAGAAAGCAGAATTAGGTCGGCAAGGGAGCCAGATTCTGATAAACCGAATTAAAAACGCACGGGCGAAACCCGTACGTGTTGTAATTCAACCAGAAATTGTGATTCGCGATTCTGTTCGAGATATATCCGAACAGAAAAAGAATGGATGTTAGAATGCAAAAGTGGCCACTTGTATTCTGAAAATACATCAATAAAGTACAAAGGAGTAAAAAAGAATGAAAAGATTGTTTGCATTGCTTCTTGCTCTGACGATGGTGCTGGCACTGTTTGCCGGTTGCTCGTCCGAACCCCAGGCCCCCGCAGAAACTCCTGCAGAGCCCGATAAGACACCTGTTGATGTCGCTCCCGATAACAAAGAAGAAGTCGCAGATCCCATTAACCTGACCATGTGGACCTTCCTGGATGTGGCTAACCCCACTAACAGCCGTGCCGTTGCTCTGGGCCAGCTGATTGAAAAGTTCGAAGCCAACAACCCCGGTATCACCGTTACCGTTGAGGCACAGGACCACAGCACCCTGCCCGCAAAGTACTACGCTGCATTCCAGGCTGGTAATGCTCCTGACATCGTTCAGGTCAATGTTGGTAATCTGGGCACCGGTATCCAGATGGGTGCATTCTCCACGCTGGAAAGCCTGTTCTATGATAATTGGTCCGCTGAAGAGAAAGCTGATGTCGCAAGTGACATTTGGGAAGTTGGCACTGATGAGAAGGGCCACTATCAGGTCTGCCTGTTCAACGGTGTTTACGGCATTCTGTACCGTGCAGATTATTTTGAAAAGTTCGGCATCAAAGCAGAAGATATCAAGACCTTTGACGATCTCTATGAAGCTGCCAAGACCCTGACCTTTGTTGACGACAACGGAATGCAGGTCTATGGCCTGGGTATTGGCTATGCAACCAGCGCCACCGATGCAAACGGTGTTCTGATCAACACCCTGCTGAATAAAGACGGTGGTATCTATGATGCAGAAGGCAAGCCCAATGACTGGGCTGGTGAAGTCGGTCAGGCTGCTCTGCAGATGCAGCTGGATGCAGTGGAAATGGGCATCACCCCCGAAACCTGTGCATCTATGGACTACGAAGACGTTCTGGTCGGTTTTGAGTCCGGCGAGTACGCTATGGTTTACGCACCCACCCTGCGTATCCCCACCATCACTGCTGCGGCATCCTTCGATGCAAGCAACATCAAATTCATGGAATACCCCGTTTGGGAAGAAGGCATGAAGAATACCACCTTCACCGGCGGCTGGTACACCTGTGTTAACTCCAAGAGCGCATACCAGGAAGCTGCCGGTAAGTTCCTGGAGTACCTGTGCTCCTCCGAAGCTGATCAGATTTGGGTCACTGTTGGTGGTCAGATTCCCATGCGTCAGTCTACGCTGAATGCACAGGCTGACTTCATCAACCAGCCCGGTAACGAATGGCTGGCCGCTGCTACCAAGCTGCGTGCCGCAGCCTACATTGCTCCCGAGAGCTTCATCACCACTGGTATCTACATGGACATTCAGAACGCATTCCTGCGTGCCTATGTTGATGGCATGACTCCCGCAGAGGCTCTGGACTCTGTGGCACAGGAGTTTACTGACCGTAACCTGAACCGCTAAACAATTTCGACTGGGGCAGGGTTTATGCCCTGCCCCAGTTGCTGTGGTTAACAGGTGGAGAAAACTGGGAGGCAATCTATGAAATCAAAATCGCTTCAATCCGGAGCATCCAGAAGACTGCGGCTCGGTGATCGGGCACTTCCTTTTTTTCTGGTACTCCCCTCAGCTGTCTTCGTGCTGCTGTTTCTGGTAGCACCTGTTTTTTACGCATTCTGGTGTAGTCTTTGGCGTTGTGACTACATGAATTTCACCAAATTCGTTGGCTTGGACAACTATATCGGTGTCTTTAAAAATGCCAGTTTTATCCGTTCTTTCTTTCTGACCATGAAAATCTCTCTGGCCGGCTTTGCAATCTCTCTGGCACTTGGTGTCCTGTTTGCGGTTTGGATTGACAAAATGCGCCGCATTTCTGCCTACATTCTGGAGATGATCATTCTGGTTCCCTGGGTAACATCTATGGTGGTTTCCGCACTTCTGTGGAAATGGCTGTTCCAGGACAGCCTTGGTCTGGTCAATTACC
>JAFQPT010000277.1 GCA_017411665.1 Oscillospiraceae bacterium
AAAAACATGCGGAAACGTTTGTAAAATCGACCTCTCAGTCATTTTGCTGCGCAAAATGCCAGCTCCCCTTATCGAAGGGGAGCCAAGCGCCTCTTTTAACTCTTCCCTTCAAATTCCGATTTATCTTTCTATGTGATTGGAAGCGTAACTCGTGTTTTCCGCCGCACAAGCGTTACCGTGCTTCCAAAACTGTATGTACGAATTGAAAAACAGGCACAACGAACATTCGCTGTGCCTGTTTTATGATTTCATTGTTGCAGCAATTCCTGCAGCGTGGGATGGTCGAATACATGAAGGGCGAGAAGCTCCTCCCGTTCCAGCACTTCATGGAATCGATGGGGATCTGCTGCCAGCATTCGTTTTTCTTCCGATTTCAGATGCTTAATTGCATACTCCGCTTTGGATGCGACGGAACGGTCGGGAGCAGTCCAGACTGCTGCGAGCTGTTTGGGTGGGCGCAGTGTGGTGTATCGGGCGCCGCCCTTCAGCTGTCCCGTATGCTGACGCATGCGTCTTTGTAAATCGGGGGTGATGCCTGTGTACAGGCTGTCATCGCTGCAAAGCAGCATATACACATAATACATCTTACTGCCATCCATAATTGTTGACCCATACCTTATCCTTACCGAAGGCCAGATTATAATATGCTGTGGTAAGAATATCACTCGAAATGGTGAACTTGGTTTTGATCATTTGAATCATATTATCTACATACCCTGCGGGAAGCCGGTCTTCGGGAACCAGATAGCGGATTTCCCCGCTGCTGGCGTTCAGCCATACCTTGTCGGTGTAGAAGCTCTTGTCGATCAAAACAGCCACATGCTCGCCGTCCGAGAATACGTCGGTGCCGGCCAGCATACGGGAGTCATAATCAAATCCCCACAGATTCAAAATGGTGGGCAGGATGTCTACATTGCAGCAGTATTCATCTACGACGATGTTTTCTTCCAGACCGCCAACCCAGAAAATCAAAGTGGACTTATACTTGGAAAAACGGTCGATTTCGTAGCCGATGAGCTCAGAATACTGGGCATCGGTCAGACCGTAGGGGAAGTGGTCGCCGGCCAGAACGATGGCGGTCTTGTCTGCTACGCCCTCGTCCTCCAGACGCTGCAGCAGATATGCCACAGCCTTATCCAGCTCGATATTGCAGCTGAGGAACGCCTTGGCGGGATCGCTGTATTCCAGATCTTTGACCAGATCCCAGTTCAGCTCGGCAATGCCGTTGATCCAGCGGTCGTACTTATAGTGACCGGAGAAGGTCATATAGTATGCGTGGAACTGGTCCTGCCCCAGATAGTCGTCAATGGACTGCTCCATCATTTCCAGGTCGGATGCAGGCCATGCGTTGGTGAAGCGCATGCCGCTGCCTGCAAACTTCATCTGATAGCCGATGTTGGGGTGGGACTGGTTGCGTCCGTAGTAGCTGCCGTAATAGTTGTGATAGCCGTAGCACTGAATTCCCTTCTGCTCCATGAAAATGTTGCCCAGGGTAAAGGGCAGATAACTGCCGCGGGATGCATAAAAGCTGGATGCGGACTTGCCGCGGGAGGTGTCGGGATACAGGCCGAAGCACAGAGAATACTCACCGTCTGTGGTGGTGTTGGGATAGGTGTTATAGTAATTATTGAAGATGATGCCTTCATTTGCCAGCTTATACAAGGTGGGAGTCAGAACGGGGTCAATGGCAGCGGTGGAGAAGCTTTCCCCGCACAAAACAATCAGATTGTAATCGCTGAGCATACCGGTGTACTCGTTTTTGTTGGTACCTGTCAGACTTGCACAGTAATCGTTGATGGCAAGCTGCTTTTTGTTTTCGGTCAGTGTGTTCAAGTGGTCGAAGTCGAGTTCCAGAACGTTGTATTCCACAACTTCTTCAACCTCTTCCTGGGGCTGCTCGGCATAGTAGCCGTTTTCTTCGTCTTCGCGGACGGTCAGCTCCAGACGCATGGCGGTCAGAAGACCGAAGCGGTCGGCAGCCTGGTCGGTGGTGGTGTCCACACTGTTATAGAAGTAGTGGTTGGTGAAATAGCCTGTGCCGCCGATGAACAGACAGCAGACTGTAATGACCTGTACCGCAACAGCGGTCAGTGCCAGTCCCAAGCGGCAGTATTTGCTGCTGCGGTCAAAACCGTGGGGAGCAAGCTTTCTCATGACAATCAGTACCACCAAAGGCACAAACAGCAGGGCCAAGGGCAGCAGATGCTCCGTCATGGTCAGGAAGGTTTCCTTCCAGAATGCGCCGAGGGCGTCTCCGCCCAGTGCCATCATGGCAAGGGAGTACAAAGAGCCGAATACGGCGTTGTATACGATTTGGGAGCCGTACAGGAAAATCAGCAGCACGGTCAGCAGAATGCTGACGGGAAAGCTCGCTTTGCGGGGCAGGAAACCTGTGAATAGGGTGATGACTGCGGCGATGGGAATGCTGAATCCGACCACAAATGCGAATCGGGGTGCGAATTCCGCGAATACCGCTGCGTGAAGCAGGGTTTCAAAAAATACGATGGCGAACAGCCAGTATGCAAATGCGGTAAGGGAATTTTTGAGTGCGTTGCTTGATGAGAGATGTTTCATGGGTGCTAAGGGGGTCCTCCAAAAAATATGGGTGTGCGTGGTTATGTTGAGAAAACAGATGCTTCTATGATAAAATGCACTGTTTTCATGAAATTATCGGTGAATCAAAAAGAATCCAATCAAAAATTATATACCTGATGAAAGTAGAAAACAATAGTCTTTCTGCGGGAAATTCGATTTTTTCTTGTGGGTTTATAAACAAAGATGATAAAACAGTCTTGAGAAATGGGCGATACGGTGGTATATTTATTGTGACTAACCTTTTGTTCGTTCTGCGAAGTAAGGTGGACATACGCAAAGGATGAGATGCATGGACAATACTCTGCAACTGGATGCTGTGGAAGGAAAGAAGCCTTCTGTTTTCAAGCGCATTTTTATGGTACTGCTGGTTACGGCGATGCTGCTGGCAGGTACTGTTTATATGGCGGGGTTTGTATTGATTAAAGGACCTTCTGCGTATGCCGGGCATGAGTTTATCAGAGCGGTGCAGGATGATGAAGTTTTGAGTCTGCTGCCCAAGCTGTATCTGACCGAGTGGGAAATTCAAGAGATTATTGCAGCGGGAGAAACGCCCGTACAATTTTCCTTGTATCCTGCAGCCAAGTAAGGAGGCCATATGAAAGCGGAAAAGAAAAAGCTCGCATTTGGCGGACTTCTTGCCATTTATATCACGGTAATGCTTACTGTGATTCTGGCGGCACTGGCTTTCTGGTGGCACTATTTGTCTTGCTATGAAGCCAACCGCATTGAAGGGGTCATGGATGCGTACATGACAGAAACGCTGCCCGAACAGCTGCAGAAGGAAATCGAGACCTACAGTATTTCTGCCCAGGCAGGCTATCAGTCCGCTGAGGAAATTACTGCGATTCTGGCAGAAAAACTGGGCGGTGACAACTGGTACTATCGCGTCAATCGCACAAAGACGGCATCAGACAGAACAGTGTACAATCTGTACAGCGGTGAATATATTGTGGGTGAAGCGGTTTTGTACCGCGTAGAACCCAAGCCCGAGGATTTGGGGTTTGCTTCCTGGATGGCTCCTGAGGTGACGCTGGATTTGGCGCAGTTCGGGCATACAGTTATGGTTACCGCGCCTTATGGCTGCCGGGTATCCATCAACGGTGTGCCTGTGGGCGACAGCGAGGTTACGGAAACCATCGGCTTGTATCCCCAGCTGGCGGATTACGAAACCTTGATCACCGAACCCAATCAACTGCTGGTGTACACCATTGACAATACCTATGTGGATGTTGCGGTGGAATTCTCCGAAGGCTACAGCATGGTCAAGGATGAGCACGCAGATAATTTTTATGCGCTGCCCATCTGCGAGGATGCAATGGCGGAAGAGCTGATTGAATATTGTAAGAGCTTTGTACGTGCCCATACGGATTACACCTATAACAAGGTTGCTTTGTGGGCGGTACAGAATCATATTGTTCCCGACAGTGCACTGTATCAGGAACTGACTGCCTCCTCCAGCGGCATTAAATGGGGGCACGGCATTCATGCCAAAATTCAGACGCTGGACATTAAAAACTTTACATATTATGGAAACGTTATCACTTGTGAAGCGTCTTATTCCATGAAAACAGATGAAGGAGACCGCAGCGAAACTATGAAGATTTTGCTGGTAAACAGTATTCTGGGCTGGCGCGTCATCCATCGAGAAATTCTTTGACGGAATAATCGTTCCCGTTTCGGGATGATTTAGAGGTATTAATATGAAAAACTATAAAACCGATGTGACCATCGTTTTGCCGTCTCTGGACCCGGATGAAAAGTTTCTGGGCGTGGTGACCGGTTTGGTTGATGCGGGATTTGAAGATATTGTATGCGTAAACGATGGCAGCAAGCCGGAAAATGTGCATTGGTTTGAAAAGGCGGCTGCAATGGGTGCTTATGTATTGACCCATGAAGTGAACATGGGTAAGGGCAGGGCGCTGAAGGATGCCTTTGCATTTGTCAGCGCAAACCGTCCCGAGTCTCACGGCGTTGTTACCATTGACGGCGACGGTCAGCATCTACTGCAGGATATCATTGCTTGTGCGAAGGCAATGCTGGAGCATGAGGATAAGGTCATCATGGGCTGCAGAGACTTCAATGCACCCGATATCCCCGCAAGAAGCCGCGGCGGCAACAAATTCACGTCCAATCTGTTCAAATACGGCTGCGGAATCATCCTGTCCGATACCCAGACAGGTTTGCGTGCCATTCCCAAGCAGTATCTGGATGCTTTCTGCGAAATCAAGGGCGAACGATTTGAGTATGAAACCAACATGCTCCTGCAAATGAAGAGCAGGAAAATTGAATTTGTGGAAGTACCCATCGCCACGGTTTATGAAGGGGAAAATGAAGGGTCTCACTTCCGTCCCATTGTGGACTCCTACAAAATCATGAAGCTGATTTTCATTTACATGCTCGGCACCTTTTTTCGCTACATGATTTCCGCAGGTACCTCCTTTGTACTGGACTTGGGCATCTACTATTTGGCGCTGCAGTTTGGTCACGTGTCTATTTTGACGGCAACCGTCATTGCCCGTGTGATTTCTTCCTTCTATAACTTCAATATGAATCGGAAGATGGTATTCAAGAGTGAGGACGGCTACACCAAAACCATGGTACGATATTATGCACTGTGCGTGGTTCAGATGCTGGCTTCCGCAGGTCTGGTGAGCGCGGTTAAGAGCCTGATTCCCGGCGGCGCATTCATCGCGACGGTCATCAAGGGCTGCGTGGACACCTGCCTGTTCGTCATCAGCTACCAGATTCAGAAGCGCTGGGTATTTAAAAATTGAGAGTTCTTTTGAAGAGAATAAAACAACAGAGCGTATCCGAATGATACGCTCTGTTTTTGTATATGCAGTGATTGAGAAATAGGATGTCGATAAATCTATTGAATTGCGAACAGTT